>NZ_JBHYKM010000086.1:19882-30802 GCF_042741435.1 Streptomyces sp. NPDC058955
GCGCCCCCCCCGGCCGCCCGCGCGCCCCCCCGAGCCCCCCCCCCGCCCGCGCCGCGGGGGCCGCGCGGCGGAGGAGGTCGGTGGCGTCGAGGAGTCCCGCCGTGAGCAGACCGTCCAGCTGGGTGGTCGGCGCGTACCGGACGTGGTCGCCGAGTCCGTGCCGGGCCCGCTCCCGGGTGACGCGCGCGCTGCCGGGCAGGCCGTCGGGGCCCGGCTCGGGCAGGAGTGCCGCGTGCCGCAGGCGTACGTCCTCGGGGGTGCCGTCCAGGCGGACGAGGTCCTGCCAGAACGGGAGCGGTTCCTCGGCGTGGGCGGCTTCGAGGGCCGGCCAGTCCACGGGTTCGCCCGGCGGGAGGGACGCGACGAGGTCGCGTGCGTGGGGCGCGTGGCGGGCGCGCCGCAGCTTCTTGACGAGTTTCTCCGGTGCCAGTTCGCGGTCGAGGCGGGTGCGGAGGACGGCTCCGGGGTCGGCGGACGCCAGCGCCTTCGCGCAGACGGTGGTGGCGGAGCGGCCCAGCGCGTCCCGGCCCGCGAGCCGCGCCAGCCGGTCGGCGCCGCCGTGCTCGTACAGCCGCAGGCAGCCGAGGAGTTGATGCCCGAGGCCGAGCTTCGTCCCTTCTCTCGCGAGCAGTTCCTCGACGAGGTCGGGTTCGGCGGAGCACAGCCACGCCAGGCCGCCTGCCGGACGGCCGGAGCCCTCGGCGCGCCAGTCGGCCAGCACCCGGGCGCCGAGGGACGGTGTCCCTGCGCCGGGCCGCGAGCGGGACACGATCCGGTGGACGAGGGTGCGGGGCGTCCAGTGCCGCAGCAGGGCGAGGTCGACCTCGGGGTCGTCGAGGGCGACCAGGCGCTCGACCGCGCCGCTCTGCTCCATCCAGCGGGACTGGGCGGCGAGCACCCGCAGCGCCGCGCGGTCGCGGTCCGCGAGCAGCCGGTCGAGGACGGTACGCGGGGTGCGGTCGTGGCGCAGGAGGTACGCGGCGAGCAGCCACGGGCCGTCGGGGCCGAGACGGGGCAGGACGGCGTCGACCACCGCGGGGTCGGCGAGGCACAGCAGGGTGCCTTCCGGCCAGCCCCACAGGTGGTCGCCGCGTTCCAGCAGCCCGATGGCCTCGTCGGGGGTGGTCGGCCTGGCCCGGCCGATGACCGCTGTCCGGGGATGCGCGGGGTCCGTGCCGGACCGGTTGCGTTCCAGCAGTTCCGCCCAGGTCAGCCCTTCCGAGGCGGCTTCGGACGCCGTCACGGTCGCGGCGAGGCGGAGCCAGGCGTCGGGGTCGGTGCCGAGTTCGACGCGCAGGGTGCGGGCGAGGGCGTTCCGCCACGCGGTGGCGAACGCGAGCCGCCGCCAGTCGTGCGGCAGCAGGAGCAGGCGCCGGGCGGGGAGCAGGGCGAGGAGTTCCTCGGCGGGCAACACACCTTGGACATAGGCGCGTTCGGTGCGCTGTGCGCCGGATCCGTACGTCTCGGGAGGCTGGGCGCGCACCTCGGCGAGGGTGGGGGTGTCGGCGGGCTCGTACGTGCTCAGGGCGAGCAGGACGTCCGGGTCGTCCGGTCCGGGGGCGCCTGCCGGGGCGAGCGAGTGGAGCAGGTCGAGCGCGGCCACGGCCTGCTCGTGGTCGCGGCGGTGGAGGGTGCGCCGGGGCGGGTGCGCGTCGGCCGGTGGTACGGGGTCGGCGGCGTCCCGGTCCGGTGGCGGAGGTGCCGTCGGTTCGGTTGCGGCCTTGCCGGCCTCGGCGATCAAGTCCGCGAGTGTGGCCGTGTGTTCGGGCAGCAGGGCGTCGAGTGCCGTCCACGCCTCGTCCCGCTCTCCCAGGTGCGTCGCCGTCCGCTCGCACAGCTCGGCGAGCGCCGCCGTGCCGACGAGGTCGCGGTCGGCGAGGCGGGCGAGTGCGCTCAGGGCGTGGGCGGCGGGGCGGGCCGTGGCGATGAGGTCGACGGGGTCGAGGAGCCCGGCCGCCGCCATGCCCTCCGCCCAGTCGGCGGCGCTGTCGTCGAGTTCCTCCTCCGCGAGGCGCCGGGCGGGCGGGGTGGAGTTTCCCGCGCGGCGACCGCCTGCGCGCCAGGGCTCGTTGAGGACGCTGAGGCGGAACGCCAGGCGCTGCGCATCGGTCGCCGCCTCGTGGCGGGCCAGTTCCTCGCACGCCTTGGGCATGAACGGGGTTTCGGCGTGGGCGGCGGCGAGGGCGTCGAGGTCATGGGCGTACGGCTCGGACAGCAGGTCGCGCAGGGTGCTGGTGCCCCGGGCGGTGGCGAGCAGCGCGGGCAGCCGGGCGGGGTCCTCGTACGGCTCCGCCCGCTCGCGCAGGCGGCGCGGGCCGTCGCCGTCCGGGGCGGCCAGGGCCTCGGTGACGGTGTCCACGGCGGCGGGGCTCAGCCCGGTGGTGGCGGTGGGGGCGGCGAGCAGGGCGCGTACGGCCTCCGGGCCGGTCCGCTCCCAGATCCTCAGCAGGGCGTACTCCTGGGCGACCTGGCGGACGCCCCAGCGCAGGGCCGGCACCACGAGCCGCGGGTCGCCGGAGCCGAGCAGCGGGGTGAGCCAGGTGCGCGGGACGTCGCCGTGCGGCGCCGTGAGTTCGGCCCGGAGCGTGTCGTCGAGCGGGTCGGTGTCGAGGCGGTCCGCGATGGTACGGCGCAGGGACTGGGTGGTGCGCGGGTTGCGGTAGACGGCCGCGGTGACGTGGGGGTCGCCGGCCTCGGCGAGCCGGGCCAGGACGCGGGTGTCGAGCCGGGGGTGGCGGGCCAGGGCGGCCCGGGTGCGGGTGTCGCCGTGGTCGGCGACGGCGTCGACGAGGGCGGGCGGCGGC
This sequence comes from Streptomyces sp. NPDC058955, assembly GCF_042741435.1. NCBI lineage: Bacteria > Bacillati > Actinomycetota > Actinomycetes > Kitasatosporales > Streptomycetaceae > Streptomyces > Streptomyces sp. NPDC058955. The sequence continues at coordinate 22,687 of NZ_JBHYKM010000086.1, forward strand.
AGGGTCCCGCCGGCCAGGAGTTCCGTCGTGACCCGCTCGGGCAGGGCCGCGAAAGCGGCGGCGGCGTGCCGTGGCTCCGCGTGCGCCAGGAGCAGGCCGAGGGTGAGGTGGACGCTGCGGGGCGCGGGCGGACGCAGCGTGGCATCGGCGTCGGCGTCGGCGTCGGCATCCGGGTGCCCGGCCGGAGGTGGGGACACGAGCGCGGCCAACAACTCGGGCAGTGTGCCCCGGTGATCGACCAGGGCGTCGTGCAGCGCGCGCCAGCGGGCCACGTCCCCGGCGAGATGGCGATCCGTCAACTCCCGGAGCAGTACGGACGTTTCGTCGTCCGTCCCGCCCGCAGCGGCGACCTTGGCCGCCACCGAGCGCGCGGGCCGTGTCCGCTCCACGGCCCACAGGGGGCCACCTCCCGACGGGTCCGCGTCCTCCGTGTCCTGACCGGCCGTCTCCATCGTGCGCAGCAGCCGCTCCGCCGCCCCCACCTGCGTCCTCGTCATGGTCGCCATGCTAAGACGTCATCTCATTGGGTGATGAGCACGAAGCCTGGCGATACGGAACGTGAGGCCCGAACCTGTGCCTCGTGCGAAGGGGGGGGCGAGCACACGTGTCCTGGACTCGTGCTGGCAGTGTTGGAAGGTGGCGGGTTCAGGGGGAGGTGGAATGCGTCAGCGGTGACGATGGCTGCCTTCGTCAGGGGGCCACCGGCCCGGAGGGGCTCGGTGCGGCCGGAATCGCTGCTGCTTCGACGAGGCGGAGACAAAGGAGGGGCTCGCCATGCCGGGATCGTCTAGGGTCCTGATCCCATGACATCGCTCCTCCGCGCGCCGCTTGTTTCCTCCGATGGCCTCCTTCACCGCTTGCGGATGTCCTTTCCCGCTGCCGAGACCGAGCGGTCGGTGACCGCGGCGGGTGTCGAGGTCCTGGGCGTCCGCGTGCCGCGCGAGCAGGCTCGTACGGTGTGGGAGGAGTGGCGCGGCAGGCATGACCGGACCGGTTGGTGGCCGTACGTCACGTTGAGCCCGCCGAGTGATGCGACGGAGTGGCACGACCATGAGGCGTGGGATGCCGACGTGCTGGAACAGCAGGTCGGCGAAGCCGCGTCTCAGGACCACGACGCGAGGGCGGCGTCCATAGTGGTGTCGGCCTGCCGGTGGGCAGTGGAGGAGGTCGCAGGCGTGGACGACGATGTCGACCTCTGGCGGTCCGACTACGACCCCGACCGGCTGGCACCCCTGCTCGCACCGGCTGTGGAACGGCCGCTGCAGGGGGTGTCTCAGTGGGCGACCGGCACCCGGGACTTCTTCGAGAAGGACTGGCGGTGGGTGAATTTCGTGGCCGCGCGCGGTGGCTACGAGGTTCCGGTGCTTCTGCCGCGCGTCTACACGACGTGGGGCTGGGCCGGGTACGGCGACCGCGGCCTGACCCCCCTCGACACCTCCGCGCTCCTGCGCCGCTGGCACGAGCGGTGGGGCGCCGAGCTCTTCTTCGCCGAGCGCTCCTACCTGGAGCTGGCCGTCGACCGGCCGCCCCTGGACCCGCGGGGCGCCGCACAGGCCGCCGCGGAGCTGCGCGCCTACTGCCACGACACGGTGGACGATGCGGTGAAGACCGGTGACACGATGGCCCGCTCGACGGTGTGGTCGCTCTGGTGGGACTGAACCAGACCGCAGGCCCTCGCGGGGCGGTGCGCGGCTGACGGCCGTGCACCGCCGTCGGGTCAGTTCGGTACGGGCTCGGACGGGAAGCAGATCTTCCGGTCGCTCCTGCAGATCTCCGCCTCCGGGTCGAGCTCCCATCCGTGCCCGGGATGGTCGAACGTCAGGAAGGTGACCATCCGCCCCGAAGGGAACCGCGCAACCGCCTGATGCACCGGCCCCATCCCCTTACTACGCCTCACGTGGTCGAAACGCTCCGGGCCGCCCTCGACGATCACGAAGCTCACGTTACGGACCTCGTCGAGGTTCTCCTCACTCGTCACCCGGTCATGCTCGCCCGGGACCGTGAGAAGCAGTCCGGGCGCCGGCGTCTCCTCAGGGAGCCGGCCGCATGTGTACGAGCTGTAGCCTTCCCGGATCTTGCCGTAGCAGAAGGTGCGCCCGTCGGACATCCAGGCCAGCTCCCCGTTCCTGGCGTCCAGGCGACGGATCACGGCCACCTCGTCGGCCGGTGGAACCTTGTGTCCTGCCGGTATCCGGATCGCGAACGCCTCCTGCAGGAAAGCGTGGTCACGGCCGCTGACCGCCGCCTGGCCCAGCGGCCGCGCCGGCATCTTGTCGTACGGCCGCTGGGTGACCGCCGAGGGTGTCGTGGTCGAGGACTTCACCGCTGCGGGCTTCGAGGAGTCCCGCGATTGTTCCGTCCCCGACGTACAACCGGCCGAAGTCACCAGTAGCGCGACTGCGGCGCTCATGAGAATCCGTTGTCTCAAGGCACTTCCCCCCCGGGCGTAAGGCTCTTGTCCGCAGACGATAGCGATGATCTGTTGATCGGACTGGCCCATTTGGGCCGTCGGCGGCTGAGTGGCCGGCAGGCCGTGCCGGGGATCGTCGAGCGGCTGGTACCGGACGGGTCGGGGGAGCTGTTTCCGAGGGTCGGCGGGCTCCCTTCAGCACCGTTGCGCGGGCCCGATGACCGTGAGGCCCACCTGCGCGGCGAGCCAGTGGGCATACGGCTCGTTTGTCTGGCGGCCGTCGAAGACGGCACTGCGGACATGGACGAGGACGGTGTGGTCATCGGTGGGCTCATCGAGCTCGCGGGTGCAGGTGTTGAAGAGGAGTGTCACTTCGGCGTGCTTGGACTCGCCGTGGAATCCCGCCTCGGGAGCGGCCGGCCATTGCAGCGCATCCCAATTGATCAAGCCCACATTCGGACCGATCGCCGCGGTGAGATCCGCCTCGATACTGCCGATCGGCACGTTCCACACCTCCCACTCCACCGGCAGCCGTCCCTCGAACGCGGCTTCCTCGGCCGGCAAGCCGCTCGCCCCGACACCGACGACGAGAGCAGGCTGGTCCTCGAACGGCACTCCATCGAATTCGTCCAGTTCAGATGCCCCGCAGTACCGTCCCTGGGACATGGCCTTCGCCATCCGCCGCACCTCGGCGACGGAGGAAAGCTCCGCGTACGCGGAGACCTCGGAGTGCTCGCAGCGGCCGAACTCCATGAGACGGCGCGCGCTGCGCCCGGCCTCACCACGAGCTCCCTGGATCCGGTTGTGGGAGCGCCTTCCGGCGGCCCATCGGGGGCGGTTTCAGCCGGTGCCCGCCGACGAGCGGTGGATCCGGGCGATGGCGCGCAGGACCTCCTCGCGGTTCCTCGCGCGCGTGATCCATGCCGGGAGGCGTGCCACCAGCGTCATCTTCTGGCCGGTGTCGTACCAGGGCGCCCGTTCCCGCAGCGAGGCCCGGACGAACCGGCGGATCAGGTCGAGGTGTTCGAGGTCGTAGGCCCACAGCCGGCCGTGCCGGGTCTCCGTCTGGAGGGCCAGCGGCGCACCGAAGTACGGATCCGTCGCGGGCTCGTCGCGGCCGCGGGAGAACGCGACGACACGGTCGCTCCAGCTCCGGGACAGCCCGCAGTGCCGGCACACCAGACGTCGTGGCGCGAACAGCGTCCTGCCGCCTCCGGGGCCGGTGTCGGCGTCGGGCGCGGGGACGACGCGGGCGGACCGGGTGCAGGCGGGGCATCGCACCATGATCGAGTGGAGGAAGTCGGTGGTGTTCCTGCGGGGATCCCGGAACCGGACGGGGGCTGCGGCCATGCGGCGAGTATGCGGGTCCCCCGTGCGTCGGCGCATCCGAGTTCGGGTGCTCCTCAGCCGTGGAGGGCGCCGCGTCCGGCTGCCCCTCCGCCTGGGAGGGGCGCTGCGGTCCGCGACGTGACGTCCCCTCACCTCCTCCCCCGGTTGCGTGCGTTCATGCGTGAATCCGGGCCATTGTTGCGCGAGAATGCTTCGAAGGGGAGGGTAATGAGCATCTATTGACATGCCTGCGACCGCCCCGTCAGAGTCGTTGCCGCACCCGCTGCCCGTACGTATCGAGGAGCGATGACGAACATGCCAGAAATCCGCGCCGTCTCACGCCGCTTGCTCCTGGGGGGTGCTCTGGCGACGACCGGGGCGCTCGCCGCCGGGGCGGGGGCCTCGTCCGTCGCCGCCGCGGCGCCTTCGGCGGCGCCCGCTCCGCCCCGGCGGCCGGGGCAGACGTCCATGATCGACGTGCCGTACGCCGCGCACCGGACGGTGCGGGTCGGCGTGATCGGGCTGGGCAACCGCGGTTCCGGCATGACCACGGGGTGGTCCGTCGTCCCCGGCTGCGTCGTCACCGCCGTCTGCGACATCCGGGCCGACCGGGCCAGGCGCACCGCCGACGGGCTCGCCGCCGCCGGCAAGCCCCGCCCCGCCGAGTACGGCGGCTCCGCCGACTCCTACGCGCGGATGCTGGACCGCGACGACATCGACCTCGTCTACATCGCCACGCCCTGGGAGTTCCACTACGAGCAGGGCAAGGCCGCGCTGCTGGCCGGCAAGCACGTGATCGTCGAGCTGCCCATCGCCACCGAACTCGACGAGCTGTGGGACCTCGTCGACACCTCCGAGCGCACCCGCAGACACCTGATGCTCTCGGAGAACTGCAGCTACGGCCGGAACGAGCTGGCCATGCTCAGGATGGCGCACGAGGGCCTGTTCGGCGACATCACCAACGGCCACGGCGGCTACCAGCACGACCTGCGGGCGCTGCTGTTCTCCGACACGTACTACACCGACGCGTGGCGCCGGCTGTGGCACACACGCAGCACCGCCTCCTTCTACGCCATGCACGGCCTCGCGCCGATCGCGGCGGCCATGGACATCAACCGGGGCGACCGGATGACCACACTGGTGGCCACGGCGACGGAGCCGAAGGGCCTGGCCGACTACCGGGCCCGGTTCGTCCCCGCGAACCACCCGTCGTGGCAGGAGACGTACGTCAACGGCGATCTGGTCACCTGCCTGATCGAGACCGCGAAGGGCCGGGTCATCCGCGCCGAGCACGACGTGAGCTCGCCGCGCCCGTACAGCCGGATCAACACCCTCGCGGGCAGCCGGGGGATCTTCGAGGACTACGCGGGCGTGGTGTCGGCCGGCGGCGGCCGGATCTACGTGGAGCCCGACCACAGCGGGCACTCCTGGCGGGACTTCGGTTCGTACCGCAAGGAGTTCGACCACTGGCTGTGGAAGAAGATCGGTGACGACGCCGCGAACAACGGCGGGCACGGCGGCATGGACTACGTGCTCCAATGGCGGACCGTCCAGCTCATGCGGGCCGGCCTCGTGCCGGACATCGACGTCTACGACTCGGCCGCCTGGTGCGCCCCCGTCCCCCTGAGTGTCATGTCCCTGGCAGCCAAGGGGCGTCCGGTGGAGATCCCCGACTTCACCCGGGGCGCCTGGGTCAACCTCCGCACGGGCCTCGACTCGCGCACCACCGAGATGCCTCCCGTCGGCTGACCCGGCCTCCTCCCCTCCCCCGAAGGAGCAGCACGTGAGACAAGCAGGACTGATCGGCTCGCTCGGAGCGATGGCCGTGGCGGGCGCGCTCACCCTCGCCCCGGCCTCGACGGCCACGGCCACCGCCGCCCCGACGACCACGGCCACCGCCAACGCCACCGCCGCCACGGCGGAGACCCGGCCGGCCGCCGCCGCCGGGACCGAGGTGGCCATCTCCCCCGTCGATCTGGACGGCCCGGCCATCTCGACGGTGAAGGTGACCGTCAGGAACGCCGGGCCGGAGCGCATGCGTTCGCTGCGGGTGACCTTCGGCGGGCCCGTCGGCTGGGCCGTGCAGCCTTCGGCGGTCCAGGTGGACGGGTCGCTGGCCGTCGGCGCCTCCGCCGAGGCCACCTTCCGGATCCAGGTGCCGGAGCGGCGGGCCGGATTCACCGTCCGCACCTTCACCGCGACCGCCACGTACAAGGGCGGCGACGGCGCCGGCTCCGCCACCGCGACGAGGACCGAGCGCAGCGGTACTCCCCTGCCGGAGCTGGCCGCCGCGTACAACAACGTGGGCGTGACCGACGAGACCGACACCGGGCCCGGCGACTACGACGGCGAGGGCAACAGCTTCTCCGCGCAGAAGCTCGCCGCCGTCGGCCTGCGCCCCGGGGAGCCCGTCACCGCCCTCGGCGCCACCCTGCGCTGGCCGGACGTCCCGAGCGGCACCAGGAACAACGTCTCCGCCGCGGGCCAGGCCGTCACCCTGGGCGGTGCGGGCAGCAGGCTCGTCCTGCTCGGCTCGGGCGTCACCAGCGGGGCGTCCGGCACCGTGACCGTGTACTACACGGACGGGACGAGCGGCACGGGCACGATCGGCTTCCCGAACTGGTCGTTCGACCCCGCGAACGCGCACGGCGCGACCCTCGTCGCGTCGAGCGACGGGCGCAACCGGCCGAGCGGCTACGGCAACGCGGGCATCGCGTACCGCGTCTTCGCCCACTCGGCCCCGCTCGACCCCGCCAAGCGGGTGGAGTTCGTGGTGCTGCCGGCCAACGGCAACGTCCACGTCTTCGACATGGCGATCGCCCCCTGATCCCCCGCCGCCGCCCCGGACGTCCCCCCACGGCGCCCGGGGCGGCTCCGGCTGCCGGGCCTCCTCAGACCTTGATGACCTTGATGCCGACGTCCTCCAGGCGGGCGACCGCGTCCGCGGGGGCGTCCGCGTCGGTGACGACGACGTCGACGGCGTCGAGTCCGCAGATCCGGGCGAAGGCCCGCTTGCCCATCTTCGACGAGTCGGCGACCACGACGACGCGCTGGGCGCGCTCCGCGAACAGCCTGCTGATGCTCGCCTCGTCCTCCTGGCGGGTCATCACGCCGAGCCGGGGGTCGAGACCGTCGACGCCCAGGACGGCGACGTCAAGGACGACCTCGTCGAGCACTCCCGCGGTCAGCGGGCCCACCAGCTCGTACGTCTGGGGCCGGGCCACCCCGCCGGTGACGACGAGCTTGATCTGGGGCCGCACGGCGAGTTCGCCGGCGATGTTGAGGGCGTTGGTGACGACGGTGAAGACGGGGGCCGTGACGTCGGTGGGTTCCGGCGACTCCCGCCGGCCCCCGCCGGCCCGGAGGGCCAGCGCGCGCGCCACCTCGGTCGTGGTCGTGCCCCCGTTGAGCCCCACGACGTCCCCCTCGCCGACGAGCTCGACGGCGGCCGCGGCGATGCGCTGCTTCTCGGAGGCGTGGCGGGAGGACTTGTAGCGCAGCGGCAGCTCGTACGAGACGCCGTGCGCCAGGGCGCCGCCGCGCGTCCGGACCAGCATCTGCTGCTCGGCCAGCTCGTCGAGGTCCCGCCGGATCGTGGCGGACGAGACGTCCAGCGCCGCGGCGGTCTCCTCGACCTCCAGTCTGCCCTCGGTGGCCAGCAGCTCCAGGAGCGCGTTCCACCTCTCCCGCTTGGACATGCCCCGGAACTCCTTAGACGTCTGACCGCGTTCGTGTCGGCCCACCCTACCCGGGCAGCTTCCCTGTGCGGACATGACGGAAAAGCACCCTCTCCGGAAGGTTCCGCGCATCGGTGTGCGGCCGTTCCCGCCGGGCCTGGACTTCAAGATCGTAAAGTCGCGCCATGACCGACACGAGTCCGAACACCTCCGAACGCGTCCCCGTGATCACGCCCACCACCCACGTCCGGGTCGCCCGGCCCTCGCGGGACCTCGCCGCCGCCGAGCGCTTCTACGTCGACGGGCTGGGGCTCGCGGTGCAGTGGCGCTCCACCGCGAGCGAGCCCGGGAAGCACGATCTGCTGATGGTCGGCCCGCTCGGCGGGGGCTGGCACTTCGAGCTGACCCGCGACCCGGCGGCTCCGCTCGACCCCGCGCCCACCGTCGAGGACCTGTTCGTGGTCTACCTGGGCGAGCCGCCCGACGAGGCCCTGGTCGAGCGCCTGGTCGCGGCCGGCGGCACCCGGGTCGCCTCGCGCAACCCGTACTGGGACGAGTACGGCGTGACGGTCGAGGACCCGGACGGCTACCGCCTGGTCCTCTGCTCCCGCACCTGGGGCTGAGGACCAGGCGCACCCACGGGCGGCGTGCCCGAACGCCGGAGCGCCCGGGCGGACCTCTCGCGGGTGTGCGTGAGGTC
>NZ_JBHYKM010000086.1:30812-36388 GCF_042741435.1 Streptomyces sp. NPDC058955
CCACGCCGCGCGGCCGCCCCCCCACCCCCCCCACGCCGGGGCCCGCGCGCGCGCGCCCCCGCCCGGGGGCGGCCCGGGGGGGGGGGGGGGCCCGCCCCCCCGGGCCCCCGGGGAAGGGGTCGGGGTCGGAGGCGGGTCGGGGTCGGGGGCGGGTGAGGTCAGCGTCCGCTGTACGGCAGGAGGGCCATCTCACGGGCGTTCTTGACGGCGGTGGCCAGCGCGCGCTGCTGCTGGGCGGTCACCCGGGTGACGCGGCGGCTGCGGATCTTGCCGCGGTCGGAGATGAACTTCCGCAGCAGGTCGGTGTCCTTGTAGTCGATGTACGTGATCCCGGCCGCGTCGAGCGGGTTGGGGCGGCGCGCGGCGGGCTTGCGGGGTTCGTGGCGTCGGGCCATGGGGGGTCTCCTTGGGGCAGGGTCCCGTGACCGCCGGGGCGGGCGGGGCACGGGGGCGTACGGGTGGGGGTCAGGCCGCGTCGAGGAGGGTGTCGAAGGCGGCGGGGAGCTCCTTCCACGCCTCGCGCCCGGAGGCGTACTCCGCGTCCGTCAGGAGGCAGGAGTCGAGGAGGCGTTCCAGGCCGTCGCGGTCGAGGCCGGGCGAGGTGAAGACGAGGTGCTGGCAGCAGTCGCCGTGCTCGGGGTGCCAGTCCAGCGCGGCCGCCGCCCGCCGCATGGGCGGGACCATCTCCCAGGCCGCGTCGGGCAGCGACGCCAGCCAGGGGCCTGCGTTCTCCACGCAGAGCGCTCCGCCGGCCGCGTCCCAGGCGAGCAGGGTGTCGGGGCGGTCGGCGAGCCAGAACCGGCCGCGGCTGCGGGCGGCGGCGCAGCACAGGTCCTCCAGCGCCTGGTAGAGGCGTTCGGGGTGGAACGGGCGCCTGCGGTGCCAGACGAAGGTGGCGACACCCGATTCGTCGGCCTCCTGGGGCAGCAGGGCGCACGCCGGGTGCTGGGCGGCGGCGGCCGCCTCCACGTCGAAGCCGGCGAGGGCGACCCGGGCGAGTTCGGCGGAACCGGCCGGTACGCGGCGGGCGGTGGGGTGCAGCTGGGCGAGGAGGGCGTGGTCCTCGTCGTCGGCCGCGTCGCTGTCGACGACGGCGAGGACGGGCGCGTATTCCAGCTGCCGGGCCCAGGTGTCGCCGACGGTCCGCTGGTCGGTGGCGGCCGCGGCGAGGCCCGCCTCCGCGAGGTCGTCGCCGTTGGCGAGGCAGGGCAGGACGAGTGCGGGGTCGACGGCGGTGATCACGTTCGTCAGGCCGAGCCGGTCGCCGCCGGGGGCGGCGATCACCTCGGCCATGGCCTTGGGTTCGACCGAGTCCCACAGTTCGACCACGGCGAGGCGGGTGAGGCCGCCGTCGGCCAGCCGCTCCAGTTCGGGGACGAGATCCACGCGCAGGGCGCAGCAGGCGCAGTCGTTGACCAGTGGCGTCTCCCCGCGCGAGACGGGGCCGGTGGCGTCGCGGATCGTGCGGACGACGCTGCCGGCGGCCGCGCCCGACAGGTCGTGGTGGAGCGCGACGCTGCCGGGGACGGCCCGCAGGAGTCGGTCGACGACCTCGGTCCTCGCCTCGGAGTGCAGGCCGGCGACGATCACGACGGGGAGCTGCCGGGTGTACGCGTGACCCATCAGCGGGCACCGTACCGGCGCTGGAACTTCTCGACGCGGCCGGCGGTGTCGAGCACCCGCGCCGTGCCCGTGTAGAAGGGGTGGCTCGCGGAGGAGATCTCCACGTCGACCACGGGGTACGTCCGGCCGTCCTCCCACTCGATCGTCTTGTCGCTGGTCATCGTGGACCGGGTGAGGAACGCGGTGCCGGAGGCGGAGTCGCGGAAGACGACGGGCTCGTAGGCGGGGTGGATTCCGGGCTTCATGGCAGGGCCTTTCGGGGGCGGTGAGGTCGGGGGTGGTGGGTGTCGGGAGTCGTGTGCGGGTGTGCGGGGGTCAGCGCTCTTCGCGGAAGTCCACGTGGCGCCGGGCGACGGGGTCGTACTTGCGGAGCACCATCCGGTCGGGGTCGTTGCGGCGGTTCTTGCGCGTCACGTAGGTGAAGCCGGTGCCCGCCGTGGAGCGGAGCTTGATGATCGGGCGGATCTCGTTGCGTGCCATGCCGCTAGTATATGACAATGATTTCCATTTCCAACACCATTCCCGAGTGAGAAAGGTCGTCACCCCCATGTCCGCACACTGCCAACTGACCGGCGCCAAGCCGGGATTCGGCAACAACATCTCCCACTCCCACCGGCGCACCTCACGCCGCTTCGACCCCAACATCCAGCGCAAGCGCTACTGGCTGCCCAGCGAGGGACGCCATGTGCGACTGACGCTGAGCGCCCGGGCGATCAAGACGGTCGACACGATCGGCATCGAGGCCGCGGTGGCCCGGATCCGCGCGCGCGGAGGGAAGGTCTGATGGCGAAGAAGAGCAAGATCGCGCGCAACGAGCAGCGCAAGCGGGTCGTCGAGCGGCACGCCGCTCGGCGTGCCGAGCTGAAGGAGGTCATCCGCCGCCCGTCGTCCACGCCGGCCGAGCGCGAGGTCGCCCTGGCGGAGCTGCGCCGGCAGCCGCGCGACGCCAGTGCCACCCGCGTCCGCAACCGTGACAGCGTGGACGGCCGCCCCCGCGGCTATCTGCGGACGTTCGGACTCTCGCGGGTGCGGACGCGCGAGCAGGCCCACGCCGGGTTCCTGCCGGGAGTGACCAAGTCCTCCTGGTAGCGCCGGCCGACCCGACGGGCCGCGCGGATGCGAGCCGGGCCTTGCCCGGGCGCCTGACGCGCGGCCCGTCCGGGGTTCCGGGCCGGAGGGGAGCCAAATTGCTCATGACATTCGTTTTCATATAGGCTCCCCGAGTCAACCCCCGGACCGAGGAGTCCCCATGGCCGTCCCCAAGCGGAAGATGTCCCGCAGCAACACCCGCCACCGCCGCGCCCAGTGGAAGGCGAGCACGCCGCAGCTGGTCCCGGTCACCGTCGACGGCGTCGTGCACCAGGTCCCGCAGCGGCTGGTGAGGGCGTACGAGCGCGGCCTCATCCGCCCGGAGGGATGAGAGAGCCCGTGAACGCGCACGACCCCCTTCCCGTGACCGTCCTCTCCGGATTCCTGGGCGCGGGCAAGACCACCCTGCTCAACCACGTCCTGGCCAACCGCGAGGGACTGCGCGTCGCGGTCATCGTCAACGACATGAGCGAGGTCAACATCGACGCCGCGCTCGTGCGCGGCGGTGGGGCTTCGCTGTCCCGTACGGAGGAGCGCCTGGTCGAGCTGACCAACGGGTGCATCTGCTGCACCCTGCGGGACGACCTCCTGGAGGAGGTCGACCGGCTCGCCCGCGAGGGCCGGTTCGACTACCTGCTCGTCGAGTCCAGCGGGATCTCCGAACCCCTGCCGGTCGCCGCGACGTTCTCGTTCCCCCGGGACGACGGGGCCACCCTCGGCGACCTCGCCCGCCTGGACACGATGGTGACCGTGGTGGACGCCGCGGGCTTCCTGCCGGAGCTCGACGACGGCGCCGAACTCGCCGCGCGCGGCATCGCCCCGTACGAGGACGACGAACGGACGGTCAGCGATCTCCTGGTGGACCAGGTGGAGTTCGCGGACGTCATCGTGCTCAACAAGCTCGACCTGGTGGGCCCGGAGGAGGCGCGCCGGCTCCGCGCCGCACTGACCCGGCTCAACCCCCAGGCGCGGATCGTCCCGGCCGTTCGCGGCCGGGTCCCCCTCGAACTGGTCCTGGGCACCGGCCTGTTCGACGTCGAGACGGCGCAGCAGGCCCCCGGCTGGGTGAAGGAGCTCAACGGCGACCACGTGCCGGAGACCGAGGAGTACGGCATCTCCTCGCTGGTCTACCGCTCCGCCCGCGCCTTCCATCCCGGACGGCTGTGGACCTTCGTCACCGAGGGGCTCGACAGCGGTGCGTACGGAAGGATCCTGCGGCCCAAGGGGTTCTTCTGGCTCGCCAGCCGCCCCCGGGTGACCGGTCTGTGGTCCCAGGCCGGCGCCGTGGCCCGGTTCGAACCGTCGGGCGCCCGCGGCCCCGACACCGCCCAGGGGCAGGAACTGGTCTTCATCGGCACCGGGCTGCGCGCCGACGCCCTCCGGGCGGCCCTGGACGCCTGCCTGCTGTCACCGGGCGAACCCGCCCCCGCCGACGACGAGTTCCCCGCCTGGGAGACGTACGGCATCGAGGACGCCTGCGAGCACGAGCACGCGGCCTGAAGCCCCCCCCCCCGCAACACACCCCGTAACACACCCCGCCCCACACACTCCGGGCCGGACGGTGGTCGCAGCCACGGCACCGTCCGGCCCGGCCCGTTTCTCCGCTCAGGAGCGGGTGCGGACGAGGTTCCTTCGCGGCGGAGAGCGCCGGCCCGGCATCGTCACCGAGGACGGCCGCGAAGCCCGCCGGCGCCGAGGGGTCCGGCGCCGTTCGCGTGGTCAGGCCGCGTCGTCGCCGTAGCCGCCGTGGTCGCCGCCGCCGTCCTTCAGGAGGGCGCAGACGAAGCGTTCCTCGGTCGCGCGGAGGCGGGCGAGGAGGGCGGGGTCGAGGGGGACCTGGCTGGTGACGGAGACGGTCACGGTACGGCGGCCGTCGCTGGTGGCGGCGGCGAACTGGGTGTAGCCCGGGGTGTTCCCGGTGTGGCCGAGGACGGTGCCGCAGCGGGTGGTGTAGCGGAAGAGGCCCAGGCCGGCCGCGTTCGTGCCCGGCCCGGCCGGCTGGGAGTCGCCGGGGACGAAGCGGGTCTGGGCGTACCGGGTCTTCGGGGAGAGGAGGGCCGGGCCCGCGTAGCCGCCGAAGAAGGCGCCCAGGTCGGCGGGGGTGGAGACGATGCCGCCCGAGGCCCAGGCGCCGGAGGCGCTGACCGCCTCGCTGACGTCCTCGGGTGCCTCCCCGGGGGCCGTGGCGTAGCCGTGGAGGAAGGGGCGGGGCAGCCGGTACCCGGAGGGGAGGCTGGTGTCGCGCAGATCGAGCGGGCGGTGGACGAGCTCCTTCAGGAGGTCCTCGTACCGCCGTCCGGTGGCCTGCTCGGCCATCAGGGCGACGGCGATGTTGTCCGAGTTGGAGTACGCGTAGCGGCTGCCGGGCGAGAAGGCGAGTCCCTGGTCGGCGGCGAACTCCAGCAGGCGCCGGGAGTCGAAGTGGTGCCGGGGGTCGGCGCGGACGATGGCCTGGAAGCCCTCGGTCTTGCTGAAGTCGGGCAGGCCGCTGGTGTGCTGGAGGAGTTGGCGCAGCGTCACGGCGTGCCACGCCGTCGGGAGGTGCGGCAGGCGCAGCCCCAGGGTGTCGTCCAGCCGGAGCGCCTTGCGGTCCACGAGGCTCAGGGCGACGGCCCCGCTGAACGCCTTGGCGACGCTCGCGATCCGCATGTGGTCGTGCGGGCGGGGCGGTCTGGCCGTGCCGACCTCGGCCGTACCGGCCCGGTAGACCTGCCGGACGCCGTCCCGGGTGAGGACGGCGATCGCGCCGGGCGGTCCGCCGGGGGCGGCGACGAGGTCGGCGAGGGCGCGCCGCAGCTCCTGGTCCGAGGCGCCGGTCGCGGGGGGGGGGCGGGGCGGGGGGGGGGGGGGCGCGCGCGGGCGGG
>NZ_JBHYKM010000087.1:0-5689 GCF_042741435.1 Streptomyces sp. NPDC058955
CATGCGCATGCGCACCGCGCCGGGCCCGGCCGCTCCGGTCAGGGGACGCGGTTGTTGTTCAGCGCGTTGTGGGTGGGCAGGGGGTCGGCGGCCTTGGCCTGCTGGTCGCCGTTTCCGAAGGCCTGGGACAGGAGTCCGAGGCCAGGGGCGTGGTTGCCGACGGCGTCGGCCGAGGCCGCCCCGGCGGAGGCGAGGACGGCGGTCGCGGCGACAGCGGCGGCGACGAGGACACGGCAGTGGGAGATCGTCATGCCGGACTCAACGACGCCGACCCCGGCAGGGCACGCCACCCTACGCCGCCCGCGGCCATCGACGCTGCCGCACCCGGGCCGGCGGGGGGACATCTCCCTCGGATCCCCCGGATCCCTCGGACTTGAGCGTGTCGTCGTCTCAGGTTGCGGCCGTCCCGGTCGGCCAGGCCCGGCGGTCCACCGTCAGGAACGGCTCGTGGACCACCGCCGTCGGTGTCGCGCCGGTGAATTCCACGATGTCCCGGTGCAGATGGGACTGGTCGCAGTAGCCCCCGTCCGCGGCGACGCGGGCCGCGCCTTCGCCCGCCACCATGCGGTGCACCGCGCGGTCGAAGCGGACCAGCTTCGCGGCGCGTTTGGGCGGCATGCCGAGGTGCGCGGTGAAGCGGGACCACAGGAGCTTGCGGCTCCAGCCGAGTTCGGCCGCCAGGTCCTCGACCCGGACGAGACCGCCGCCGGCGACGATACGGTTCCAGGCCCAGGCGACCGCCGGATCCACGGGCGGCCGCGCCTCGTAGCGGCGGGCGAGCAGCGCGTCCGTCCAGGCGAACCGGTCCTCCCAGGACGGGATCTCGCCCAGTCGTTCCCGTATCCGTGCCGCCTCCCGGCCCCACAGGTCGTCGAGGGACACCATGGTGCCCGCCAGCTCGGTCGGGCGGGCCCCCAGGATCGTTCCGGCGATGACGGGAGACAGGCGCACCTGTACGCACTCGACGTGCGTGCCCCGCGCCCGCACTCCGCCTCCGGCGCCGAATCCCGGCCCGGCGACGAGACTTCCCGGCTGCCGTCGCCCGGCGCCGTCGTCCACGGTGGACGATCCCGCGCCGAACTCCAGCATCAGCATCACGGCCGGGTGCGGGATCATCCGCAGGCCGCCTGCGATCGGGCCGGGCACCCGGAATCCGGCCATCTCGACGCCGGCCAACCGGCCGGGACGCCGCGGCCGGGCGATGTGCCACGCGGCAGGATCGTCACGTTCGCTCATGAGGGGCCTCATCGTCAGGTGTTACGCGCGCCGGGGTCGGAACCATTTTCCACGCCGTAGGTACCCACCGGAGGGAAGAGTGGTCCCATGACTTCTTCCGACAGGCATCCGCAGGCGAGCAGCGACGTCGACGTCACCGCCGGGGAGGCGGTTCTCCCGCTGGACGACGGCGACCTCTACGTACGTCAGGACGGCCCCGCCGACGCCCCCGCTCTCCTGCTCATCCACGGATCCGCCGCCTCCAGCCGGTCGTGGGACGCCCTTGTTCCGCTGGTGGCAGCGTCCCATCGCGTCATCCGGATCGATCTTCCGGGGCACGGCCGTTCCTCCGAGCCGGCCGACCGCCGCTACGAGACCTCCGCGCAGGCACGCATGCTCGGCGCGGCGATGGACCGGCTCCGCGTCACGCGCGTCACGGCGGTCGCCCATTCCAGCGGGGGCTACACCGCCACCGCTCTCGCCGAGCAACGACCCGACCTGGTGGCGGCGTTGGCGCTCATCAACACCGGCCCCAGCATGGACGCCTTCCTCGCCCCGGGCGGCGCCCCGATCGACCCCGCGCACTGGCCGCCCACGGACGACCAGATCCGCGCCTTCGCGAGCACCGGTTTCCGCGCGGGGTTCCAGGTCCCGCAGGAACTCGTCGACGCACTGCGGGGCATGAGCTTCCACGCGCTCACCTCCTCGATGCAGGCGTCCCTCGCCTATCTGCGCCGGCAGCCGCTCCCGGAGCGCCTGAAGGCCGTCGGCAAACCGCTGCAGGTGATCTTCGGCGACCAGGACCGCAGGTGGCGCCCCTCGTCCGCGGCCGACTACCACGCGGTGCCGGGCGCGCGAGTCGAGTTGCTGCCCGGCGCCGGCCACACACCGATCCTGGAGGAACCGCAGCGCACCGCCGCGCTGCTGCTCGCCTTCGCGGGATCGTGAGGCACGGCGTACGCCGGGGCATCGATTACGGAACGTGATGGGTGAGCGCCAGGTGCGGATCGCCTTCCTCAGGGGCCGCACGGCACCGAGGTGACGAACGGAGGCTCTGGGGACGGGCCGTGCACCACTCCACTGGTCCATGGATCCAGGCTTCAGGGCCTCGCCCGGTCGCACCCGGGACCACGGAGAGTTATGAAGGGTGCACCGGGAGGTGCTTCACGCCTCCCCGCAGAGAAGAGGCAGTCATGGCCGATCAGCCTGAGCCGGACAACTCGAAGCCCCACCAGTCGTCGGACTCCTCCTCGGATTCCGCCGACGCCTCCTCGTCCTCGTCCTCGTACGGCGGCGGCGACGCCGGGCAGACCTCGAAGCCAGGCGCGTCCGGGCCGGGGCCCAAGCCACCGGAACCCCAGCCGTCGAAGCCGCAGCCGTCGTCCCCCTCCTCGCCGTCGTCGCCCGGGCAGCACAGCGTGCCGCTCGATCCGGCGTGGGCCGACCCGAACAACCGGCCCGATGTGCCCAGCGCGGTGCACGGCGTCGACTTCCCGCAGATCGAGCCGGGCGACCTGCCCCTCTCCGCGCAGTCGGTGCCGTCGATGGTGCCGGACCCCTTCGACTCGGCCACGATGCTCGACCTGGGCGCCGCGGCCGTGCCGAGCTTCAACCTGGTGGACGGTACGGTCGCCATCGCCACCGACCCGCAGATGCCGTTCGTGCTCTTCAAGGGGCACAACCCCAACACCTGGTTCTACGCGCCGCGTTGGGGGCGGATCGCCAAGAATCCGGACGGCGAGCCGGCCTTCATGGTCACGAAGAAGGTGCGGAACAACCCCGACGGCAGCAAGACCACGCTGGGCGGCATCCTCAGCTTCATGGTCGAGCTGGTGGTCGAGCTGCCGGGCGAGGGCACGCGGCAGCAGTGGACGAACCTGATCAAGACGCTCTACAACATCAACCCCACCGGTGGAGCCTTCAACTTCCAGCCGCTGCGCCTCAGTCCGGGCACGATGGACGTCTTCGGGCTGGACATGTACGCCCGGCCGGGGCAGCAGCTCAAGGGCGTCGAGGTGGGATCCTCGTCCTCCATCGCCTTCGCGATCGAGCTGACCCCCGACGGTGCCGACCACTTCGCGGCGATGCTGGGCGCCACGCCCTCGCCGTACCCGCCGCAGGTGGCGATCATGTTCACCTACCGGTACCAGTACCTGATCCCCCAGTGCCAGATCAGGGCGAGCGGGTACAAGAAGAAGGCGTACGACTACTTCTCCTGGAACGTGAAGGCCCGCGCGAGCTACTTCGGCCTGGTCAACGGCTCCGTGGACTACCAGTCGGTGCGCGCCGACCTGCGCCAGCAGCAGGCCCTCAACGTCAGCATCGTCGGCCAGCCGCCCAGCGGCGTCGACCTCACCAAGCTGCTCGACGCGATCTTCGACCAGTTCGTGAAGCTGGAGGTCGGGCAGTGGATCCAGCCCGACCCGAAACCGGTGGACGCCCCGGCGCCCGGTGGCTTCTTCGGCGGCGTCTCGGTGTCCATGAAGAGCGTCCAGCTCTCCGACACCGCCCAGTTCGACCAGGCGCTCGACTTCGCCGGCATCGGCGAGAACATCCACCAGGTGTCCTTCAACTTCGAGCAGCAACTGGGCGCCTTCGACCCGCGCAAGCACCTGTTCGTCGAAGAGGACGACATCAAGCTGCCGTTCAACGTGCTGCTCTCCAACAGCCCGTTCGTCAAGCGGATCGTCCCCTCCGCCAGCTACACCACGCCGACCGGCCCCCGGGTCGTGCAGTGCGCCGCCGTCGGCGAGGAGGGCGGCGAGACCACCGGCGTCGTCCAGTTCACCTGGCCCCACCAGCCGACCTCGGCCCAGATGGAACTCCTCGTCGACTTCAAGGACCCGCACGTCGGCTACAAGTACCGGGAGACCCTGCCGATCTCGGACACGGGCGCCGCGTTCGCGTTCTACCCGACGCGGTACATGCAGCGGACGCAGCTGATCTTCGTGGACGCCGCGCTCGTCGTCGACCCCGCCTCGAAGGCGCTGCTGAAGTGGGAGTGGACGCCGCCGGTCCGCCCGAACGAACCGCAGCGGCCCAAGGTGGCGGGCTACACACTGGTCACCGTCGACTCCGGCGGCAACGCCAACAACCTGCCGACGTACGAGATCGTCTTCCCGTTCCACCCCGACGACTGGACCGGCGAGGCTGGCACCCCGCAGATCCAGTTCAAGCTCCAGGGCCTGACGGGCGACTGGCGCGGCCGGGAGACGTCCGGCAGGATCCCGATCGGCGAGACGGCACTGGCCCTGAGCTTCGACGGCGCGCTCGCCGTCAGCGCCCCCGCCGTGCCGGCCGACCTGTACGCGAAGTACCTGACGGGCCCCGGCTACCGGCAGAGCCTCCAGGCCGCGTTCGGTCCGCCGCCGCAGACCGGCGGGCCCTTCCAGTCGGGCGGCGGCGCCCCGCACCACACGCCGGGCGCGGGCTACATCGCGCCCAGCCAGCCCGGACAGCCCGGGCAGCCGCCGCGGCCGGGGCAGCCCGTGATGGACCCCAGCACCCAGCCTCCGTACAAGCTGGGCTTCGTCCCCAACACCAAGGCGGGCGAACTCAGTCTGTACGGGCGGGAGATGAAGGCGCAGGCGAGCTTCGCCGCGCTCTCCGCGAAGGCGTACGGCGCTTCCACCAGCGCGCCCAGCTGGTACGACTACCGCAACGTCAACGGGTACAACTACGTGACGCCGGTCAGGAGCCAGGGCAACTGTGGAAGCTGCGTGTCCTTCGGCGTGACCGCGGCGGTCGAGGCCACCCTCCAGGTCCGCCGCAACAACCCGTACCTGAACCCGGACTTCTCCGAGGCCCATCTGTTCTTCTGCTACGCCACGAGCGCGGGCCGCACCTGCGGCAACGTCGGCGAGCCGGCGAACACGGGCGGCTGGTGGCCGGACCACGCGCTCAACTGGTGGTACTGGTACGGCGTCGCCGACGACGCCTGCTTCCCGTACGTCGGACCGGCGACCACCGCCCACCCGACGCCCGCGTGCACGGCCTGCTACGACGTCGCCAACCGCGTCACCAAGGTCCAGAACTACTACCAGCTCACCAACGCCGACGACATGAAGTCGTGGATGGCCAACGGCTGGGGCCCCCTGGTCACCGGCTACACCGTCTACCAGGACTTCTTCGACTACTTCGCGGCCAATCCGCAGGACTCCGCCGTCTACCGCAAGAGCGCCTCCCCCGGCGCCTTCCGGGGCGGCCACTGCGTCTGCGTGATCGGCTACAGCGACGCCGAGCAGGCGTGGATCTGCAAGAACAGCTGGGGCGAGTACTGGGGCGCCGGCGGCTTCTTCAAGATCGGGTACGGCGAGGTCGGGATCGACTACACCATGTGGGGTGTCGACATCAGCTGAGCCGCTGCCGTGCCGGGCCGCCGCGCACCGGCCCCGCAGGGCCCCTCCCCCCGCCCGCGCCCCCCCCCCCACGGCCACGATGAACCCGCGGCCGCCCACACCCGCGACCACACCGC
>NZ_JBHYKM010000087.1:5699-36286 GCF_042741435.1 Streptomyces sp. NPDC058955
TCGTAAACAAAAAATGTTGGTGGTGTTCAAATTTCTGTGCCGGCGGGGGGGCGCGGGGCCCCCCCCGCCCCCCCCCCCACGGCCCGTCCCCCCGCCCGCTCCGCCCGCCCCTCGCAAAGGAGGAACCGGTGGCCGAACACACCGTGGACCACACCGCAGACGGCACCACCCTCACCCTCCGTCCCGTCGACGAGCTCGTCGTCACGCTGCCCGTCAACCCGCTGACGGGCGCACTGTGGCGCGTCGCCTCGTACGACCGGGACAGCGTCGTCCTGGTGGCCGAGTCCATCGACGAGGTGGAGCCCGGGGCGATGGGAGCGGGCGGCACCCTGAGCCGCTTCCGCTTCCGGGCCGTCGCGCCGGCGCGTTGCGAACTCGTCATCGAGCTGCGCCGGGGCAGCGAACCGGCCGAGGAGGTCCCCACGTACCGACTGCGCCTGGACATCACCGAAGGGGTCCGCGCATGAGGCCCGGCACGGTCGCCATGTCCAGCGGGTCCGGTGTCGTCCGCGGCAACCACCGCTTCGACCTCGAAGCCGGGATCGAGGCCACCGGAATGGGCCGGGCGGACGTGTGGTGGCGCCAACTGCCGGGCGGCGGGCGGGAGCTCGTCCCGCTGCTCGGCGCCCGGCTCTGCCCCATGGGCGTCATCGGCTACGACCCGCTCGCGCATCAGGACCTGGCGACGCTCTCGTACCACGCCGACGCCGTCCCCGGCGGACCTGAGGGGGAGAACCGGCTCACCGCCGGCAGCGTCGTCGCCGTCCGCACCCGCTCCGGCCGGTTCGTCAAGCTCCAGGTCCAGACGTACGGCCAGGACCTGCGCATCCGCTGGCAGGCGTGCCCGCCGCCCCCTCAGTACAAGACGCTCAAGGTGCTCATCGGCGACCAGCCGGCCTGGCTCGTCCGGCGCTACACCGTGGACTGTGGCTACCAGAGCCCGGACGGCAGCGTCCAGCCGTGCGGCAGCGCCGAGTTCGGGTACGAGGGCGGCGTCCTGGAGGACCGGATCTCGGACACCGGCGGCGGATTCCCCGCCGCCGTCCGGGTCGCGATCGGCATCGACTTCCGCCCGGAGACCGGACTGCCGGTCACCCTCCGGCAGTTCGCCCCGGAGGTCGGACCGTCCGGAGCCTCCCTCGTCTACGAGCCGAGCCAGGAGATCAGGCGGATCGCACTGGTCTTCGGCCTCGACCCGCGCCCCCTGCCCCAGGACCACCTCCTGCTCCGGTGGACCTACCGCTCCGGCAGCGCCGCCGGGGCGGGCGGTCGGCACACCCTCTCCGGGGCGGACCTCCAGCAGAGCGCCGTCCAGCACGAGATCGCGTTCCCTCCCGACGGCTCCGCCTCCGCCTCGGTCGACCTCGTCGTCGACGGGCTCTACCAGGGCGCCGAACTCGTCCAGTTCACCCAGAACGTCGCCCTTCCGGCCAACGCGATCGCCTTCCGGTTCAAGAAGCAGGGGGCGGGGCCGCGGTACCGCCTCGAAGCCTTCTGATTCCGAGGATCACGCGGCATGCCGGTCCAGCCAGGCACGGTACTGCGCCTCCGTCCGGGCCGGGACGCCGACCGGCCAGGGCCACTCCAGCGCCGCGCCCCGGCGGAAGGCGAAGGTCGCCGGCGTCTCCTCGCCGACGCCCAGCACGTCCCACACCTCCGGCGCCGACGCCCGCGACACACGGCAGAACTCCACCCGGCCCTCGTACACCAGGGCCAGCCGGCGGTACCGCTCGCGCAGCCGCTCCGCCGCCCAGGCGGGCGGCGAGGAGTCGGCCGCCCACACGCTGAGGCGGTCCCTCTGGACGATGCCGTAGAAGGTGTCCAGATCGGTCACGTCGATCGGGCCCACCGGCCCGGAGGAGGCGGTGCTCACCCCTCCAGCCTGACAGTCCCCCACCCGTCCCGCACACCCGGCCGACCCCGGAGGAGAACCATGAAGCCCTGTGACGACTACGCGGCCGTCGAGACCCCGGCCGGACTCGCCTGGCTGCCCGTCTGCGACGGCACGGACACCGCGTGCGCGCTGCGCCGCGAGGCCCGCAACGCGGCCGTCCTCGCCCTCCAGGTGAGCCTGAACCAGTGCTACGGCCAGGACCTCGCCGAGGACGGCTACTTCGGCCCGGTCACGGAACGCGCGCTCAAGCGCGTACAGGCGATCATCGGCACCACGCAGGACGGCTGGTACGGCCCGTTCACCCGCGACGCCATGCTGCACGCCGGGACGTGGTCGGACGAGCGGCTGCGGTACGACGGCCCCGGCGGCGCCTGAGCCGTACGGGCGGTCAGAGGTGCCGGTCGATCCAGGCCCGGTACTCCTCCTGGGTCGCCGGCCCCGGCGCGCCGGGCCACGGCCAGTCGAGCGGCTCGCCGTTCCGGTACACGAAGGTCGTCGGGAGCATCTGGACGTGGAGCGCCTGGGCGACCTCGGGCACCACGTCCACGTCGAAGCGGTGGAACAGTTCGTGTCCCGCGTAGTCGGAGGCCAGCCGGGAGTACCGCGCCCGCAGGACCCGGCACGGTCCGCACCAGTCGGCGTCGGCGAAGCAGATGTACAGACGGTCGCGCTGGGCCAGGCCGTAGAACGTCTCGAGGTCGGTGATCTCGGTGACCCCGGAGACGACCTGCCCGCCCAGCCCGTCCTGCCGGGCCTGAGTGTCCACGTCTCCATGGTCCCCCCGGCCGCCCGGGTGCGCGCTCCGCCGCAGGGCCGGTCGGCGGACGGCGCGACACGGCGGTCGGGTCAGGGTGCTCCGACGGTCCGGTGCATGGCGCGGCGGGCGCGCTGGGACGCGGCGGGGTCGCGCTGGAGCTGGATGGCCTGGTTGGCGGCCATGGCGATGCCGTTGAGCTCGAAGGCGATCTGGGCGGGGTCGGTGTCGGAGGGCAGGTCCCCGGCCTCGACGGCGTCCGCGGCGAGGCGTCCGAGGTGGGCGAGCCAGCGGTCGGCGGTGTCCGCGATGGCGTCGCGGACCGGTCCGGGACGGTTGTCGAACTCCAGGGCCGCGGCGGTGAGGAAGCAGCCGCCGCCGGCGATCCCGTCGCGTTCGAGGTAGTCGACCCAGGCGTCGCACAGGAGGAGCAGGCGGCGGGCGCCGGGGCCGACCGCTTGCGGCGCCCTGGCCGTGACCAGTTCCTTGAACTGCTCGACCGCGACGTCGAAGGCGGCCAGTTGGAGCGCTTCCTTGGAGCCGAAGTGTCCGTGCACACCCGCCTTGCTCATGCCCAGGTCGGTGGCGAGGCGCCCGATGGTGACCCCTTCGAGGCCGTCCGTCGCGGCGATCGCCACGGCGCGGTCGAGGATGCGCGCACGGGTGTCGAGGGCTTCTGCGGCGGAGCGTCGGGGCATGTCCGGAATCTTAGCTCACGACCGTTCGTATGTGACGGGTGAACGATCGTGGGCCGACCCCGGGGGGAGCCGGGGCGGCCGGGGTGAGAGCGTTGGACCGACGGCGTCGCGGTGGAGCGGTGTCCGGGGAGCGACGAGGTGGGGAAGCCATGAGCGATGACGTCCTGTCGGTCCTGCCGACCGATCCGCACTGGCAACCCGATCGCGATGCCGTCGAGCGCGCGGTCGCGCTCGTCGAGGAGCTCGCGCCCGGGGTCGACGGCGGCGCGGACGTGGAGATCGACGTCAGCTGGTACGACGCGATGACCGCCGTCGACTGCGGGGGGAACCTGGAGAGGATCGGTTGCCCCCTGTGCCGGGCGGACATCGACACGATGTGGTGGGGCGACCTCCTGGAGGCGCACTGCGAGGACGGTTTCACCACGCTCGCGGTCCAGGTCCCGTGCTGTGGAGGGTCGACCACCCTGGACCTGCTCGACTACGACTGGCCCTGCGGCTTCGCCCGGTTCGAGATCGCCGTCTGGAACCCTGAACGGCTCTGGTTCGGCGAGGAGGAGCTGACGGCCCTGGCGGACCTGCTGGGCCATCCGGTCAAGCAGGTCCGGGCCCACATCTGACCGCTGCGGGCCGCGCGATGATCTCTCCGTGGGCCCTTGTCACGGGTGCCGCGTGCCCGACCAGGTGGACAGGAAGGTCGAGAGCGCTGCGCGCGTGCGGTCGGCCTTCGGGGTGTCGGCTCTGGCCCTCGGGGCCAGTTCCACGTGGAGGAAGGGGGTCCCGCGGCGGTGGGCCGACTTGCCCTGGGCGTTCGTGGCGCCTTCCAGGGGGCAGGGGGCGGACCAGGCCCGGCAGACGCGGAGGTCGCGGCTCCCCATGAGGTCCGCGAGGGTCGCGGCGTCCCGGGAGGCGGTGCGGGCGGCGCCGGTGGAGAGGATGGCGTCGTAGGGACGGCCGGGGGTCTGCGCGAAGCCGTGCACCTGGATGCCCGGGACGTCGCGCTTCTGCAGTTCTACGACGATGGCGTGGAAGGCGCTGTCGGTGCGGTGGGCCACGTCCGCCGCGTCACCGCGGCCGGCGGTGCGGTGGGCGCCCGCGAGGACGACTGCGCCGTGCGGAGTGCCCTCCAGGAGGTGGGCGCCCAGGGTCTCGGTGTCGCGGTCGGCCACCGGGTGCGGCACCTGGACGCTCCAGCGGAGCTCGGCGTCGGCGCTGACGTACAGGCGCCCCCAGCGGGCCTCGGGGCCCTGGCCGCGTGCCGCGACCTCGTCGTAGCGCCGACCGGAGACGGCGTCGGTCAGGCGGGTGACACGGAAGCCCACGCCGGCGAGGACGCGCTCGGCGCCGGGGCGGTCCCCGTCCAG
The DNA here is from genome assembly GCF_042741435.1 of Streptomyces sp. NPDC058955. NCBI lineage: Bacteria > Bacillati > Actinomycetota > Actinomycetes > Kitasatosporales > Streptomycetaceae > Streptomyces > Streptomyces sp. NPDC058955. The sequence goes on from NZ_JBHYKM010000087.1 coordinate 10,407, forward strand.
GAGGCGGCCGACGCCGAGGGCGAGGCGCTTGCGCTCCGCGGCGCTCGGGGGCGTGTAGGGCGCGCGCTCGGCGGCCTGGCGGGCGTAGTCGACGATGCGTCGGTCGACATCGACCAGTTTCGTACCCTTCGGGGGATTCGCGGCCTCGCGGGTGGGCTCCGACAGCCGACAGCCCGCCAGGGCGAGCGACACGCAGAGGACGCCGAGAATGTGAAGGAATAGTGATGCTCTCGTGACGAACCTGCGGCGAGAGGCCACGTTGCTCGTGTGAAGATTCGTCGGTGACATTGAGTGAATCTCTCCCCATAGGGCGTGCGCTGGCGGTGACCGCTGCCTTCGCCGTTCTCGGGGCCGGTTGTGCGGCGCCCTCGAATCCGCAGGTCAAGCCGGGCGGGCGATCGTTCACCGTCGCCGCCGCAGGAGATGTTCTCATCCATCCCGAGCTCGTCGAGCAGGCGGCCAAGGACGCCGAGGAGACCGGCAAGGGCAGCGCGGGACTCGACTTCGGGCCGCTGCTCGCCGGCGTACGACCGGTGGTCGGCAAGGCCGATCTGGCCATCTGCCACATGGAGACCCCCGTGGGCAGGCCCAAGGGGCCCTTCGAGGGGTACCCCGAGTTCCTCGTCCCTCCGCAGATCCTCACGGCGCTGAAGGACGTGGGGTACGACACCTGCTCCACCGCCTCGAACCACACGTACGACCACGGGCTGAAGGCCGTGCGGCGCACCCTGGACGCCATGGACGAGGTCGGGCTCGGTCACGCCGGCTCGGCCCGTACCCGCGACGAGGCGCAGAAGATCAACATTCGTGACGTCAAGGGCGTCAAGGTGGCGCACCTGTCCTACTCGTGGGAGTCGTTCCTCAACCCCACCCCCGCGAAGGAACGCTGGGCCTTCAACCGGATCAGCACCGACGAGATCAAGAAGGCCGAGCAGCGGGCCCGGCAGCAGGGCGCCGAGGTCGTGATCCTCTCGGTCCACTGGGGGCTGGAGCACTACAACGAGCCGAGCGCGCCGCAGCTGCAGCTCGCCGAACGGCTCACCCGGGAGACCGGGATCGACCTCGTGATCGGCCACCACGCGCACGTGGTGCAGCCGATCCAGAAGCTGAACGGCACCTGGGTCGCGTACAGCCTCGGGAACCAGGTGGCCCGTCACTCGTCGCCCACCGGTCTCACCGAGGAGGGCGTGATCGGCTGGTTCGAGTTCCGGGAGACGGACGACGGCTGGGACGTCGCCGCCCGCTACCGCACGACGCTGGTCGACATCCCTCCCGAGCCGGAGGAGGGCGAGCGGCTGCCCCGTGGGGCCGTCGAGGACCACCGGCTCGTCGACGTGCGGCAGGCGCTCGACCGGCCCGGCGGCCTCTCCCCCGACCGTCTCGCCCGGTACCGCCTCGCCGCCGACCGGACGCAGGGCTTCCTCTACAACCGGGGTGCTCCGGGCGGCGACGGTCTGGCCGAGCTGTCCCTGACGGACTGAACCGGCCCCGGTTACCCCGCCGCGCCCCGTCTCCGCCACCGTCTCCGCCTCCGGCGACCCGCCGTGGGTGCCGCCCACCGCGCCCACGGGTGGCGAGCCGGGCCCCAGGAACCAGGAAAGAAAGCAGCAGTGACACAGAAGAACGCAGCGTACGCCGTCCGCGGAGGGCGGCGGCGCAGCCGCAGGCGTGCGGACATGCCGCTTCTCGGCGGCATCCGTCCGCCGATCGCCGTCCTGTGCGTACTGCTCCTGGCGCTGGCCGGACTGACGGCCAAGGTGCTCGGGCCCGCCGAGGAAGCGGTGGCCCCGCAGGCGGTGCTGTCCTCGCAGCGGTACTTCGCCGAGGACGGTGCCATCGCCCTGCGCGCCTCGATCGACGAGCGGGTCGCCGACCTGGAGCGCACCGCCGCCGCGCTGAACGCGGGCCGCCCCGTCAAGCCGGGACGGGTCCTCTCGGACCTGGGGCGGACGTACCAGAAGTGGACCGGCACCACCGTCGTGGACCTGGCGAGCGGGGACGTGCTCGCCGCTCGCGGCGAGACGATTCCCCTCGCCTGGCTCGACCGTGACGTCCTCGTCGGCGAGCGGGCCCTGACGCCGCGGATGGTGCGCCTGGAGACCGGCGACGTCCGGCTGATGACCATGGCCGTCCTGGACTGGGCCGACCGTCCCCAGCAGCTGCTGGTCGCGTCGAGCAGCCTGTCCGTGCCGGCCGTGAACCTCGGTCCGTTCCGCAGCATGTCGGTGGTGGCCGAGGACGGAGAGGTCCTCGCCACCGCGGGCTTCGAGCAGGCCGAGGCGCTCAACTCCGACCAGGAGCGCGAGGAGCTCGCCTTCCTGCGCCGGCAGATGACCCGCCTCGCCGACCAGGCCGCCGTACGGACCGAGGAGCATCCGGTCCGCGCCCGGGAGCCCGGGTCCCGTGGCTATCCCGGCGTCAGCGGCACCCTGCTCGGCGGCGCGTACAACGGACGGGTGGCCACCGCCGGGTACGCCTCGCTGGCCTCCACGGACCCCGAGGAGCGGGAGAGCGTGGCCGCGGGCCTCGGGCTCACGGTCGTCTCGCTGCTGCCCGTGGTGGAGCAGCAGCCCGAGGACCAGGACCGGCGGCTCTTCGGCCTCGCGGCGGCGGGCGCCCTCCTCCTGGTGGGGCTGGTCGCGGTCGCCGTGCTCTGGAGCACGGTCCAGCGGCCGCTGCTCCGGCTGTTCCTGGAGTCGCGCCGACTGGCGCGCGGCGACCTGCGGCGTCCGGTCCCGGTGCCGCGCCGGGGCGAGGCCCACCGGATCGGCCTCGCGCTGGAGCGGCTGCGCCGTCGTCTGAACGGCGAGGACGAGACCGTCGGCCCCGCCCGCCGGGTGCGGGTCGGGGCGCGCGGGCCGCTCGTGGCGACGGGGGTCCTGCTGCTGCTCTGGTGCGTGCCCGTCGGGCTGCTGCTGAACCGTACGGACGGGTCCGTGAGCGTGCCGACCACGATGGTCAACGACCAGCGGGAGCGTACGGACCTGATCGCCGACCGGCTGCGTCGGGCGCTCAACGAGGCCCAGGCGGACCTCGTCTCCGTCTCCCGTGCGATCGGGGCCGGCGACAGCGGTGCCGCGGGCCGTCTGCTGGCGGACGCCCTGGTCAAGCACGGCCGCTACCAGGCCCTCTACGTCGTCGCCGCCGACGGTTCCGTCACCGCCCGCGCGGGTGGTGAGCCGCACGCCTGGAGCGGCGGCGAGGACCGGCCGCCGGTGCGGGTGTCGGGGCAGGGCGGCAAGAAGCCGGTCGTCCAGGCGTCCGCCCCCGTGCCCGGCGGCAGCACCCTGGTCGGCGAGATCCGGGTGGAGTTCCTCAACTCGCTGCTGGCGCGGCCCGGCCTCGGTGAGGTCCGGGTGGTGGACGCAGCCGGGCTGACCATCGCCGCCAGCGACGGGTTCCGGGCCTTCGAGCGGCTGCCGGACCAGGCGCTGACGGATCTGGTCCGCGCGGCAGGCGTCCGGGTCGGGGCGGGGCCGGTCGAGAACGGGCTGCTCCTCCGGGACGGCGACGGGATCACCGTGGCCGCGGCGGCGCCGTTCTCCGGCGGTGGTGTCACCGCCGACATCGGCTGGACCGTGGTCAGCAGGCAGGACGCGGCCGGCTTCCAGATCACCGCGTACGAGCGCGAGGACCGCGGCGTCCTGGCGGGGATGCTCGGTCTCGCCGCCGCCATGCTCTGCCTCGGCTGGATCCACCTCGTGGTCGTCCGGCCGCTGCGCGCCCTCGCGCGGAGCGCCGAGCAGCTCGCGGACGGCGATCTCAGGACCGTCCTCTATCCCCGCTACCAGGACGAGGTGGGCGCCGTCGTCCGCAGCCTGGAACTCCTGCGCCAGCGGGCGCAGGCCCACCGACACGACCAGGCCCGCCGGCCCTCGGACGCCCCGTCCGGCGCCGGCACGGGCGGAAGGTGACACGGGACGTGCTCTACCTCTACTTCGTCCTTCTGGTCAGCAGCGTCGCCCTGCTGATCGCGGGCATCGTGGAACAGCGCAGGCACTACGCCGCCCTCCACGTCATCCCGGCCCGGGTCCTGGTCAACGGGATCCGGGGCAAGTCCTCCATCACCCGCCTGTGCGCGGGCGCCCTGCGCGGCGGCGGTCTCGTCACCGTCGCCAAGACCACGGGCACGGCCGCGCGGTTCATCCACCCGGACGCGACCGAGGAGCCGGTCTACCGCAAGTTCGGCATCGCCAACGTGGTGGAGCAGATCGGCATCGTGCGGCGGGCCGCCGCCTACCGGCCGCACGCGCTCGTGATCGAGTGCATGGCCGTCATGCCGGCGCTCCAGGAGGTCAACCAGAGCAAGCTGATCCGCTCCACCATCGGCGTCCTGTGCAACGTCCGCGAGGACCACCTGGCCGAGATGGGCCCCACGCTGGACGACGTGGCCCGGTCGCTGTGCCGCTCGATGCCGGAGAACGGCATCTGCGTCACCGCCGAGAAGGAACGTTTCGCCATCCTGCAGGAGGAGGCCGACGCCCGGAACTGCCGGCTCGTCTACGCCGACCCCGAGTCGGTCTCCGACGCGGAGCTGCGGGGCTTCAGCTGGTTCACCTTCAAGGAGAACGTGGCGATCGCCCTCACGGTCGCCGAGCTCCTCGGCGTCGAACGGCAGGTCGCCCTGCAGGGCATGTACGACGCTCCGCCGGACCCCGGCGTCCTCTCCGTGGAGCGTTACGTGACGCCTGAGGGAAAGCGCCTCGCGTTCGCCAACGTCTTCGCGGCCAACGACCCCGAGTCGACGCTGATGAACGTCAACCAGCTGCTCGATCTCGGTGCCGTCGGCCGCCCGCTGAACGTCGTCGTCAACTGCCGGCCCGACCGCGTCGAACGCAACGGGCAGATGGGCGAGATCGTGCCCGATCTGAAGCCGGACAACGTCTTCGTCATCGGGCACCCCGCCAAGAGCGCCATCGACGCCATCCCCGCCGCCTGGCGGGACCGGGCGGTCGACCTCGGCGGCGAGCGGCGTCCGGCCGAGGAGTTCATGCCCGCCATGCTGGCCGCGATGCCCGACGGCTCCTCGCTCGTGGCCATCGGCAACATCCACGGCCAGGGCGAGGAGCTGCTGGAGTACCTGGCCGGACTGCCCGCGGACGACAGCCCGGCCGGGCCCGCGCCGGCCGCCGCCACCCGGGAGGCGCCGAACGGCCCGGCGTCCGAGGAGCCGCACGAGACGTCCCAGACGCTCAGGATCCCGCGCCTCCGGCTCCCGGCGCGGAACGCCGACGCGTACCGGGACGCGAAGCCCGCCTCCCCCGCGCAGCCGGACGCGTATCGCGCCTCCGACGTGTACCCGCTGCCGGTCCGGCGCCCCGTGCCGGGCGGATCCGGTGCCGCCGAGCGGGTGGCGCCAGGCCCGGGCCCGGGACGGCGCTCCGGGCCGCCCGGGCAGGCCGAGGACCCCGCGTCGTTCGGCTGGTTCCCCACTCCGGACGGCGGTGACGAGCGGCCGCCGGCCCGCTCCTGAACCGCCCGCCGCTCCCCACCCACCCGCTTCCCTCCCGTACCCGCGTCCGGAGCCCCCGTTGACCACCGCCGCACTGACCCCCGAGATGGCCGCCCTGGGCATCGCCATCGGGCTGCTGTTCTCCCTGCTGTGCTACCTCACCACCAACCTCTCCCCCGGCGGGATGATCACCCCGGGCTGGCTGGCCCTGACCCTCATCGAGGACCTGCAGCGCGCCGCCATGGTCGTCGGCGTCACCGCCCTGACCTACGCGGGCACCAGGCTCATGCAGCGGCTGGTGATCCTGTACGGCAAGCGCCTCTTCGCCGCGGTGGTGCTGCTGGGCGTCCTGCTCCAGGCCACGGTGATGATCGTCCTGTCGATCGAGTTCCCGCTCCTGTACGGCAACCAGACCCTGGGCTTCATCGTCCCCGGCCTCATCGCCTACCAGCTGGTGCGCCAGCCGAAGGGGCCGACCCTGCTGGCCACGGCCACCGTCTCGCTGACGGCCTACATCGTCATCGCCGCCGGCCTGCTGCTCGGCGTCATGCCCGCGGTCTGAGCCCGCCCGAGAATCAGAGGAAGAACCATGTCAGGGAAGAAGAAGTCCCGTCCGGTCCTCTCGGGCCTCGTCGTCCTCGGGCTCGTCGCGGCCTCGGGGTACCTCACCCTCGAACTGCGCGCCCAGGAGGAGCGGGGCGTCACCGAGGTCCGCGACGTCGGGGTCCTCGACGGCACCCGGGCGAAGGCCGCCGGTGCGGCCGCGGACCCGGACGAGCAGCGGTGGTCGCGGCTGGAGAACCCCGCGCGCAGCGTGCTCCGCGGCGCCGACGGCCAGGTGAAGGCGGTGCTGACGGACGGCGCCCGCACGGCCGTCCTCAAGGGCCCGGCGCGCACGTTCGCCGAGCCGGCGTCGACCGCCTCCCGGGTCTCCACGACCGACTGGGTGCGCCTCATGCCGAAGCGCTGGACCAAGGACGCGCAGAACGCGACGTGGTTCAAGGAGTGGTACGCCGAGTACGCGACGAGCCGGGAGGACGACATCTTCGCCGTCGCCTTCCAGTACGTGGCGGGCGCCGCGCAGCGCAAGGACGCGCAGGGACTGGTCATCGCGGGCGACGCGAACTTCGGCCCGCTGAACACCTCCGGCGCGGAGGGCGGCGACCTGCGCCTCGAACAGTCCGACTTCTACGACTTCCTGGGTACGCCGTACCCGTTCCGCGACGGCGCCGTCGGCACGCCCGAGGCCGTCCGCGCCCGGTCCCTGGACTGTTCCGGCTACATCCGGATGGTGATGGGCTACCGCGCCCGCTACCCGCTGATGTCCTCGGACACGTCCGGCGACGGCCTGCCCCGCACCGCGAACGGCATGGCGCGCTCCGGCGAGGGGACCGACGTCCTCCCGCTCACCGGCATCGCGGCGAAGGACCGCCCCTCCGCGATCGACCAGCTGCAGCCCGGCGACCTCGTCTTCTTCAAGCTCGACGCCCGCACCGGGCAGCGCCTCGACCACGTGGGCATGGTCCTCGGTCACGACACCGAGGGGCACCTGATCTTCGTGTCCAGCCGGGAAGAGGTCAACGGTCCCACCATCGGAGACATCGGCGGGGTCTCCCGCCTGGACGGCAACGGCTACTACGCCAAGACCCTCCGCAGCGCCAAGCGCCTCTGAACCGCGGTCGCCTCAGTCGCGCGGCGACCAGGTCCGCAGGAGGGTGGCGATGGCTGCCGCGCCGCAGGCGGGGTCGCGCAGGAGGTCGCGCAGGGCGAGGGCGTCCTCGCGGGTGGGGTGCACCTCGATGCCGGAGGCCTCCAGGTACATGACGCCGGTCGCCGCCGCGACGGCGAGGTTGGAGCGGTCCAGCCAGCGGCAGCGGCCGAGGACGTGGACGAGGGCGGCGGCGCGGGCGTAGGCGCCGTCGTAGACGGGGTGGTCGAGCAGCTCGGCCCGGTGGCAGGCGACGGCCGCCCCCGGCACTCCGTAGTCCTCGGGCGCGGGATCGTCGGCGCCCGCGAGTTCGGCGACCTGGAGGATCCAGGGGACGTCGATGTGGAGTTCCATCAAGCGGCCTGCGGCCCCGTGGAACGGCGCGCCGCGTCCTCGGCCTCGGCCTCGTCGAAGAGGGCCTGGTGCTCGTCCAGGAAGCGGCGCGCCGCGTCCAGGCCGCGCCGGCGCATGCCGTCGGCGTCGTCCCGCACGAGGGAGGCGATGTAGTCGCCCAGGCTCAGGCCGCGGTCCTTCGCGCGCGCCCTGGCCAGTTCCGCGATGTCGTCGTCGACGCGGGCGCCCAGCTGTGTCTTTCCCATGCCTGGGATGGTAACGAGTGTTACCAGTCGTGGGAAGGCTCCGTGCCCGGGGAGGCGACTGAAGACCGCCGCACCTCGAGGGGAGGCCGCTGACGGCGACCCTGCGGTGACCGGATTCCCCCCCGTCCCGGAACTGCCGCTCCTCTCCCGGCGTCCCGCTTACGCTGGCCGTGACCACGGCCAGGGGCCGAGACACGGCCACGATCGAACGAGGGGGGTGCGCCCATGCCGTACGAGGTAGGCGCGCAGGTGAGGCTCGTCAGGGACGTCCAGGTGGGCGGGACCGACACCGCGGGCAGGATCGGCTTGCCCGGTCCGCTGTTCCTCGCCGAGGGTCTGAGGGGCGTCGTGACGGGCCGGGCGCAGGTGGAGGCGCGCGGGATGGCCCAGGACGCGCTCGCCGAGTTCGACCGGCAGGTCGGCGGGCAGCGGTACGACGCCCACACGACCGGGCTGTTGGGGCACGTCCGCGAGCAGATCATCCGGCATGGTGCGGTCGGTTCCGGAGGGGCCGGCGCCCGGGTCGGCTACCAGGTGCGCTTCGAGAACGGGTTCGTCCTCCACGGCCTTGAGGAGGACTCGCTGTCCCGCGCCTGACGGCGTGCCGCCGAACCTCCCGTTGTCGGCGGGGGGTTCGGCGGTCCGGCGCTGCTCAGGCCGGGTAGGTGATTGAGCCCAGGGGCGGGCAGGGCAGGAGCGTGGTGCCGGCGCCGGGGCGTTCGACGAAGGCCCGGGCCTCGGCGGCGCGCTCGCGGCGGGAGTCCAGGCCGTCGGCGTACCAGGCGTCCTGCCGGGCGCGAGTGTAGTCCCACGAGTCGTCGAGGAGACTGAGGCTGGTGTTGCCGGCGCTGCGCTCGAAGTCCGCCTTCACCGCGGCCTGGCGGAGCGCGGTCTGGATCGCCGCGAGTTCGATGCGGGTGCCCAGGACGCCGGGGGTGTTCGGTTCGCGGGTCGGCATGGGGGCCTGCGGGAGGAGCGAGACTCCGGTGTCGAGGCGGCCGATGTTGTCGACGCTCGCGTCCTGGGCCTCCCGCAGCATGGTGTGCATCTCCCGGTGCAGCCAGAAGAACTCGTCGAAGTCGGCCTGGGTGACCCGGATGCGCTGGTACAGGGCCTGGAAGCGGGGGTCGTGGTGCAGCGGCCGCATGGGGGCGGCGTGGAGCCCGACGCAGTCGTTGAAGCCGACGGACACCGCGGCGTCGAGGTGCTGGAGGGCCTGGTCCGTCTGCCCGTACGCGAGGGCCACCGCGCCGAGGTTCGTGTGGCCCGGGATGGCGAGCCAGGCGCCGTCGGGGCCGAGCGTCGCTGCGCGCGCGACGAGGTCGTGGAGTCCCGACGTGACCGACGGGGTGGGGCCCTGGGTCAGCAGCTCGACCAGCACGTCGTGAGCACGGGTGATCAGTGAGTGGACGGTGTCGGCCATGGATCTCCTCGGACCTCGGTCGGTGGTGACGAGCGCAGGGAAGTGGTGTGCGGCGGTCCCCTGGGAGATGACGGGCGGACGGGGCGAGTGGTTCCTGGCCGCAGGTCGGTGGCGAATTCCGTTCCCTGATGGGGCAGTTGCGGGCCCGGCATCGGGCCGCTCCGCAGCCTTGCGCACATCGGAGAATCGTTCAACAATCCTCCACAGCACAGGAAGTGGCGAGTCGGTCGCGACAGGAGCGTGCCATGCGCTGGTGGAAACGCAGCACTCCCGATCCGTACGCGGTCTCCGACGGCCTGCGCAGCCGGGCCGATCGCCTGGCCCTCACGCGGCCGGAGACCCCCGAGGCGCTGGCGGCGGCGCGGGACGCCGCCGCGGCGGCCGCCGAGCTCGTGCGTGTCGTCGACGACCTGGCGAGCCGGCGCCGGCTCGCCCGGGCGCTGTGGCGCGAGACCTCCGCGCTGCTGCTCGCCGGCCGGGGGGACGAGACGGAGGGGCCGGCCCGTCGGTGCTGGGAGACCTGCACCATGCTGCTGGCCGTGCGGGGCCTGGGGGACGCGGCCCGGGCCGATGAGCTGACGGGTGAGGTGGTGGGATACCTGGGGGTGCTCACCGCGGCGTGCTACGCCTACGGGCGGCCCGACGAGGTGCCGCGGCTGCTCGCGGCAGCGGAGTCCGCGGTGGCGCGGAGCGCCGGGCCGCGTACCGAGCAGGCCCGGGCCCGGCTCGACGTCTTCCCCCTGGGGACGGCGGCCGACGTCTACGCCGCCGCGCGGATCGCGGGGCAGTGGCCCCTGGTCGCCCTGGAGACGACGCATGCGGTCGTCGTCGGCAAGCGGGCCGCCGAGACGCTCCGACGGCACGCGAACGAAGGGCCGACCGAGGTCGTGGAGTTCGCCCGCGCGCTGCAACTGGTGAGCCGGCTGCTGTGTGTCTCGGACCGGATCGAGGAGTCGGCGGCCACGCTCGACGAGGCGATCACGGCCATGTCCGGCTGGGCCCGGCGCGGCCCCTCCCTCGCCGCCTTCCACCAGGGCCTGCGCGCCGAACGCGCCGGCCTGGACGACGTCCTCGCCCGCCGCGCGGGCCGCGGTCGGGCGTAGGTCCGCCTCCGAGGGCCCCCGGTGCCGCCGGGGGCCCGCACGCCGGATTCGGGTGCGGGAGCGCCGCCTCTGCCGGATTCCTGCACTTGCGGCGTCCTTCGCGTGGTGGGGCGGATGCTGTGGGCACCCGGTGCGACCGTCCCGGGGAAGCGTGTCCCGGCGCGGCCCCTCCGTCGTGCGGCTGCCGCCGGTCGCGGGACGGCCCGACGGCGAAGGAGTTCCGGCGATGGCGAGTGTGCGGATGCGCGCCGTGGCGGCGTACGGTCCGCCGCGCCGGTGACCGGGGTGCGAGCGCGGCCGGTCCGCGCGCCTCCGGCCGTACCCGCGCCCCGTCCCCTCCCCCGCACTCCCCTACGCCCGCCCTGGAGACCCGATGCCCCGTCCCGTCCACCCCGAGATCTGCGACGCCCCCGCGTCCGAGCTGGTCCGCCGCCTGCGGGCCCGCGAGCTGTCCGCGCGGGAGGTGGTGGGCGCGCACCTGGAGCGGATCGAGCAGCTCAACCCGACGCTCAACGCCCTCGTCACCCTCACCGCCGACCGGGCCCTCGAAGCGGCCGCCGCCGCCGACGAGCGCCTGGCGCGCGGCGAACCGGTCGGCCCGCTGCACGGGCTGCCGGTCGCGCACAAGGACACCCACAACACGGCCGGCATCCGCACCACCCACGGCTCCCCCGTCCTCGCCGACCACGTCCCCGAGCACGACGACATCAGCGTCGAACGGATCCGCGCGGCCGGCGCCATCACGCTCGGCAAGACCAACGTGCCGGAGTTCGGGGCGGGTTCGCACACCTTCAACCCGCTCTTCGGGCCCACCCGGAACCCGTACGACACCACCCGCTCGGCCGGCGGCAGCAGCGGAGGCACGGCCGCCGCCGTGGCCGCCGGGCTCCAGCCGCTGGGGGACGGCAGCGACATGGGCGGATCGATCCGCAACCCGGCCTCCTTCTGCAACATCGTGGGGCTGCGCCCCTCGCCGGGCCGGGTGCCGCTGTGGCCGGACTTCACGCCGTGGGCCACGCAGGTCGTGCAGGGCCCGATGGCCCGCACCGTGACCGACGTGGCCCTGCTGCTCTCCGTGATGGCCGGCCCGGACCCGCGGTGCCCGGTCTCCATCGACCAGGACCCGTCCGCCTTCGCCGCGCCGCTCGAAGGGGACGTACGACACCTCCGCGTCGCCTGGTCGCCCGATCTGGGCGGCGCCGTCCCCGTCGAACCGGTCGTGTCGGCGGCCGTCGAAGCGGCGGCCGGGGTCTTCACCGGCCTGGGCTGCGCCGTCGTCCGCGACTGCCCCGACCTCACCGGCGCCGACGACGTCTTCCGCACCCTCCGGGGCTGGCAGATGGCCACCGTCCTCGGGCCCGCCCTCGAAGCCCACCGCGACCGGGTCAAGCCGTCGCTGGCCGCCAACATCGACTTCGGGCAGCGGCTGACCGGCGCCGACCTGGGCCGCGCCGAACTCCTGCACGGCGAACTCTTCCACCGCATGCGGGAGTTCTTCACCCGGTACGACGTCCTGCTGCTGCCCGTCAGCCAACTCCCCCCGTTCCCGGTGGAGATCGAGTACCCGGCCGAGATCGACGGGACGACGATGCACGACTACCTCGACTGGATGAGGTCCGCGTACTACATCAGCGCCACCGGGAGCCCCTCCCTCGCCGTCCCCGCCGGCTTCACCCCCGAGGGGCTCCCCCTCGGGGTGCAGCTCGTCGGCCCCCACCGCGCCGAACTCTCCCTGCTGCGTGCCGGGTACGCCTTCGAGCAGGCCACCCGGCACGGGGAGCGCCGGCCGGGCGCGTAGGGGCCGGTCGCCTCACACCTCGGGGGGTGCCAGCGGGACCCGGCCGAGGGCCCTGCCGTCGTGGTCGAGGAGCCAGCCCATGCGCTTGCGCGTGTGCAGCGTCACGGTGCGGTCCTTGATCTCCAGCGCCGGGAACTGGTCGACGAGGTGTGCCTCGAAGGGGTCGACGGCCTGCAGGCCGTGCAGCAGGACCTGGACGAAGAGGTTGTGCGGGCCGGTGACCGAGGCGCACATCCGGACCTGCCCGAGGCGGGCCAGCGCCTGCCCGGTCCGCCCGAGCAGGGCGTGCGGCACCGACATCCGGTACATGACCATCGTCCCCAGTCCGGCGAGGGGATACACGAAGTCGCAGCGCAGCGTGATGTCACCGTCGCGGAGCATCCGCTGCACCCTGCGGCGGGCGGTGTGCTCGCTCAGCCCCGTCGCCGCGGCGAGGGCCGTGTAGCCGAGGCGCCCGTCCGCGCCGAGGGCCTGGAGCAGCGCCTGGTCCTCCGCCGACTCCCTGGGGTTGCGGCGGGTGGCGTACGGGGTGCGGCTCGGCAGGCACGACGTGCCCAGTTCCGCCCGCCGGGCCGGTTCCATGGCCCGGATGCGCCAGTCGCCGCCCTCGCCGTACAGGGAGATGCCGAGCCGCGTCCGCGCGGACCGCACGCCGCGCATGCCCCCGATGACCTGGTGCACGGCCCGGCCCATGCCCGGCAGGTCGGCGGCCCCGACGGACAGCATCAGGTCGAAGTCGCCGGCCGTCTCGTCGACGCTGAACACCCACGGCAACGCGCTCGCCGCCGCGCCGACCGCCTCGTGGGCGCGGGGCCGGCACCGCACCTCGACGAAGGCCACGGTCGTCGTCCTGGCCGAGTCGTACGCGGTCACCCACGCCAGCCCGTTCTCCCGCAGCCGCTCCCAGCGGCGCGCGGCGGTCGTCGCGTCGATCCCCAGCGCCTTCCCGATCCGCGACCAGGGCGCGCGGGGCGCGGACTGCAGGGCGTCGAGCAGAGCCAGGTCCTGCTCCGTGAACCGGACCTCGCCGTCCGGCCGGATCGTCGTGCGGGAATCCTGCACAGCCGGTGCCTGCGGAGAATTTTCCTGCAGATTCGCCAGAGTTCGCGTCACGGGCCGGATCTTAGGGGCACTTCCGGCCGGGCGTACAGGGCCCGGCCGACGGTGATGAGGAGTGCCATGTCTGCTCCGCCCCCGCACCCGTCCCCGGCCGCGACGGACGCGACGCCCCGAGGCAGGCGCGTCGTCAGGACCACGGTCGCCCTGCTCTTCGCCGCCTGGCTGATCGACTACACCGACCGGCTCGTCATCAACCTCGTCCTGCCCGACCTCGGCGAGGAGTTCGATCTGAGCCGTGGCCAGCAGGGTCTGGTCGTGTCGGCGTTCTTCCTCGCCTACGCCCTCTGCCAGATCCCCGGCGGCATGCTCGCCGACCGCTTCGGCGCCCGCCGGGTCACCCTCTGGGCCCTGCTCGCCTGGTCCCTGTTCACCGCGCTGACCGGTTTCGCGTGGTCCTTCGCCGCTCTGCTCCTCCTGCGGTTCGCGTTCGGCGCGGCCGAGGGCGTCTTCCCGCCCGCCTCGTTGAAGGTGCTGGTCGAGCGCACGGCTCCCGCCGAACGGGCCGGCGCCAACGGTGTGGTCATGAGCTCCAACGCGATCGCCGGCATCCTCACCCCGCTCGTCGCCGTCCCGCTGCTCGCCGCGTTCGGCTGGCGCTCGGTGTTCTTCTCGACCGCCGCGCTCGGCGTGTTCGTCGTCGTGGCCATACGCCTGTGGCTGCCGGACCCCGTCCCCTCCGCCGACCCCGAGCCGGAGCACTCCGAGCGACCGCCCCGCGTGCGCGAGGTGCTGCGCCACGGCGTGCTGTGGCGCTTCGCCGCGATGATGTTCGGCTACAGCACCATCATCTGGGGGCTCAACACCTGGATCCCGACCTACCTGGAGGACGAGCGCGGCCTGCCGGTCACCTCGCTCGGTCCGGTCCTCGCGCTCCCCGCGCTGGCCGCCGCGGCCGCGACCGTCATCGGCGGGCGGCTGTCCGACCGCTTCGAGGGCCACCACCGCAAGGTGATCGTGCCCGGCATGGCCGTCGTCGCCGTCACCCTGCCCCTGGCGGCCTGGTCCTCGTCGTTCACCGGATTCGTGGTCTTCGGCACCCTCGCGGTCTTCAGCGCCTCCCTCTCGTACATGCCGATCCTCTCCGTGCCGATGCGCGCCCTGCCGCCCGCCTACGTCGGCGTGGGCAGTGCCGTCGTGATCTTCGGCGGGCAGGTGGCCGGCATGGTCGCACCGCCCGTCATGGGCGTGATCGCCGACGCCTTCTCCTTCGAGACGGCCTTCGCCTTCCTCGTCCTCGGAGCGGTCGTCGCGGCGGCGATGGCCCTGCTCACCCCCCAGGACACCGACTCCTTCCGCGCCGCTCTCGGCGCGGCCTCCCCCACCCGTCCGTCCGTCGAATCGGAGCAGCAGTCATGACCGTCACCACCCCCCTCGCCGCCCTGACGACCGGCCTCGCGGACCGGCTCCCCGGCCTGCGGGCGCTGTACGAGGACCTGCACGCCCACCCCGAGCTGTCGTTCCAGGAGGTCCGCACGGCGGGGATCGTCGCCGGCCTCCTGCGCGAGCAGGGCTGGGACGTCACCGAGGGCGTCGGCGGCACCGGCGTCGTCGGTGTCCTCGCCAACGGCGACGGCCCCGTCGTCCTGCTCCGCGCCGACATGGACGCCCTGCCGGTCGAGGAGAAGACGGGCCTGCCGTACGCCTCCACCGCGACGGCCGTCGACCGTGACGGCCATCGGGTCCCGGTCATGCACGCCTGCGGCCACGACATGCACGTCACCTGTCTGCTCGGTGCCACCGCCCAGCTCGCCGCGGGCCGGGAGCACTGGAGGGGGACGGTGGTCGCCGTCTTCCAGCCGGCCGAGGAGGTCGGCGGTGCGGGCGTGATGATCGAGGACGGGTTCCTGGACCGCTTCCCCCGGGCCGACGTCTGTCTCGCCCAGCACGTCATGCCCGCCCCGGTCGGCTTCGTCGCCACCCGTCCGGGCCCGCTGATGTCCGCGTCCGACAGCCTCCGGGTCCGTCTCCACGGGCGGGGCGGGCACGGCTCCGCGCCGGAGCTGACCGTGGATCCGGTGGTGATGGCGGCGGCGGTCGTGATGCGTCTGCAGACGGTCGTGGCGCGCGAGGTGGGCGGGACGCAGACGGCGGTGGTGACCGTCGGCTCGATCCACGCCGGCACGAAGGAGAACATCATCCCCGACACCGCCGAGCTCCTGGTGAACGTGCGCAGCACCACCCCGGCGGTGCGCGACCGGGTCCTCGCGGCCGTCGAGCGCGTCGTCCGGGCCGAGGCCGCCGCGTCCGGCGCCCCCGAGGACCCCGAGATCACCCGCCTGCCGTCGTTCCCGGTGACGGTCAACGACCCGGAGACCACGGCCGCCGTCATGACCGCGCTCGGCGACGCGCTGGGCCGGGACACGGTCGTCACCCTGCCCCAGCCGTTCACCGGCAGCGAGGACTTCGGCCTCTTCGGGACCGCCCTCGGCGTCCCCTCCGTCATGTGGCACTTCGGCGGCGCCGACCACGCCCTGTTCCAGGACCTCGACCCCGACGACGTCCTGGAGAACGGCCTGCCGGCCTCCGTACCCACCAACCACTCGCCGCACTACGCCCCCGTGCCCGATCCGACCATCCGGCTCGGTGTCACCGCGCTGCTGGCCGCGGCGGGGCACTGGCTGCGCTGAGACGACGCCAGGCGACCGACCGCACCGACCCCGCCGGGAGGCGGGCCCTCACGAGAGGAACACCATGTCCGCGCACCACCCCGCCCCGGCCCCCACCGACGGGGACGACCTCTGCTACCTCGGCGCCACCGAGGCCCTGCGCCTGTTCGCCTCCCGCGCGCTGTCGCCCGTCGAGCTCATGCGGGCCGTCGCCGACCGCGCCGAGAGGACCGAGCCGCGGCTCAACACCTTCACCGAGCGCCTCTTCGACGAGGCCCTCGACCAGGCCCGGCACGCCGAGGACCGCTATCTCGGCAAGAACGGCCTCGCACCTCGTCCGCTCGAGGGCATCCCGGTCGCGGCGAAGGAGAAGCACGCGATCCTCGGCCGTTCCCTCACCGAGGGCTCCCTCGCCCGCAAGGACGAGGTCGCCACCGAGAACCACCCCGTCGTCGACCGGATCCTCGACGCCGGCGGCATCATCCACGCCCGCACCACCACGCCCGAGTTCTCCCTCGCGACCTACACCCACTCCCGGATGTGGGGCGTCACCCGCAACCCGTGGAACCCGGACTTCACGCCCGGCGGCTCCTCCGGCGGCTCGGGCGCCTCCCTCGCCGCCGGTACGTCCCTGCTCGCCTCCGCCTCCGACATCGGCGGCTCCACCCGCGTCCCGGCCGCCTTCACCGGGACGGTCGGCTTCAAGGCACCGTACGGCCGCAACCCCGGCCTCGGCGTCCTGGCCGCCGACCACTACCGGGGCGACGGCCCGATGGGCCGCTGCGTCGACGACGTCATCGCCTTCCAGAACGTGCTGTCCGGGCCCGACCCCCGCGACCACACCTCCGTCGCGCCCAAACTCACGCTCCCCACCGCATACGAGGACGCGGCCGGTCTCCGCGTCGCCCTGTGCGTGCGGCTCGGCGAGTACGAGGTCCACCCCGAGGTCGAGGCCAACACCCGGGCGGCCGCCCGGGCCCTCGCCGACGCCGGGGCGCGGGTCGAGGAGATCACGCTCCCCTGGACCCACCTGGACCTGCTGACCGCGATCGCCGGCCACTTCTCCGGCATCTTCGGCGCCATGGTCGAGGAGACCGCCGCACGCCACCGCGACCTGCTCAGCCCGTACACGGTCGCCTTCGCCGACCTGATGGCGTACGCCCGCACCCAGGCGACCTACCTCGACGCCCTGCGCGCGGAGCACCGCCTGCAGCGCCAGCTGGCCACCGCCATGGACGGATTCGACGCCCTGGTCTGCCCCACCACCGCCATCCCCGGCTGGCACGCGGGCGACGACCTGGCGGGCGACAAGGTCGTCGTCCACGGCGAGGAGACGGTCGACGTCCTGTGGGCCGCCATGACCAGCCCGTTCAACATCAACAACCGCTGCCCCGTCCTCAACGTCCCTTCGGGGATGTCCGGTTGGGGCATCCCCACCGGCCTCCAGATCGTCGGCCACCCCTACGACGACGCCACCGTCTTCCGCGTGGGCAAGGCCCTGGAGGCCGTGCGCCCCTGGTCGTACGACGCCGTCAGGTCCCTGCTGCGCTGATGCGGCGGCGGCCGGGTCAGCGCCGGGCGAGGCTGCGGTTGAGGGCACTGTCGGGGCGGGCGGTCAGTTCCTCCCAGGTGCCCTCCTCCGCGACGCGGCCCGCTTCGAGGACGGCGATGCGGTCGGCCCTGCGGATGGTGGTGCGGCGGTGGGCGATGACGACGGTGGTGCGGCCGGGCTGGTGGAGCGCGTCGGCGAGCTCGGCGTCGCCGGTGTTGTCGAGGTGGGCGGTGGACTCGTCCAGGATCAGGACGCGCGGCCGGGCCAGCAGGGCGCGGGCGAGGGCGATGCGGGCCCGCTGACCGCCGGAGAGGGTGGCGCCGCGTTCGCCGACGACGGTGTCCATCGGGGCGATCCGGTCGACGCCGCAGCGGCGCGCGGTCTCGTCGAGGAGGGCATCGTCGGCGTCGGGGGCGGTGAGCCGGAGGTTCTCGGCGAGGGTGCCGTGGAAGAGGGGTGTCTCCTGGCCCACCAGGGCGACCGCCCGGCGGAGTTCGGCGTCGTCCAGCTCGCGCAGGTCCACGGGGTCGCCGTCGGCGGGGAGGAGCTGGGCCGCTCCTTCGGCGGGGTCCCAGAAGCGGGCCAGGAGGTGGGCGCAGGTGGACTTGCCGGCCCCGGAGGCTCCGACCAGGGCGAGGGTCCGCCCGGCGGGGACGGTCAGGTCGACGCCGTCGAGGACGGCCGCGCCGCCGTAGTCGAAGCGCACCCCGTGCAGCCGGATGCCGAGGGGGCCCGGGGGCAGCGGGCGGGGAGCGGTGGGCGGCGGGGCGAGGGCGGGGGCCTTGACGGCCGCTCCGACGCGGGAGGCGGCGGCGCGCAGGGAGACGGCCTGGCTCAGGGAGCGGGCGGCTTCCGCGACGGGGCCCAGGACGGCCAGGGCGAGTGCCATCGCCGCCGGCGCCCAGGCGCCGTGGAGCCGCCCGGAGGTCACGGAGTGGGCGGCCGTGGCCACCACGCCGAGGACGGCCGTCACGATGAGGAGGTCGCGGATCGCGGCGGCGACGGCTTCCGAGGTCGCCTCGGCCCGCTGGGCTTCGCCCAACTTCCGGCCGTGGTCGGCCAGTCGGCGGCGGCGGGCGGGGAGGGCGCCGAAGGCGAGCAGTTCGCGGAGTCCGTCGACGGTCTCCACGGTATCGGCCGAGAGCGCGGCGAGGGCGGCCCGGGTGCGGGCGCCCCGGGCCGCGCGTCCGCGGGCCTGGGCGAACGGGGCGGCGGCGAGCAGGGCCGCCGCCGGGAGCACGGCGGCGAGCAGCCGGGGCTCCACCGTGGCGAGGACCGCCGCACCGCCGGTGAAGACCGTGCCGGCCGCGAGGAGTTGGGCGGTGGTGTGGGCGTAGAAGAACTCCAGCGCCTCCACGTCGGCCATGGCGGTGGCGGCGAGGTCGCCGCTGCGCCGGCCGGCGACCCGGGCGGGTGCGCTGCGGGCGAGTCCGTCGAAGACGCGGACGCGGAGCGCGGCGAGGACCCGGTAGGCGAGGTCGTGGGAGAGGTCCATCTCGCGCCAGGTCATGAGGGTGCGGAGGAGGACGAGTGCGGCGAGGACGGCGACCGTGCCGGCCGTGGGGGCCCGGTCCTCGATGACGGCCGTGCCGACCGTGTGCGCCGCCAGGGTCAGGAGGGCGACGAGCGAGCCCTGTTCGAGGAGGGCGGCGGCGCAGGTGCGGGCCGTCGTCACGCGGTGGTCGGCGAGGGCGGGCAGCAGGGCGCGCAGGGCCCCTCGGTCGGGTGCGGTCGGCGCGGCGGGGTGCGTGGTGGTGTTCATGCGGCGAGGTCTTCCGGGTGGGTGCGGCCGGCCGCGACGAGTCGGGCGTAGACGCCGCCGGCCTCGACCAGGTGGGTGTGGTCGCCGGTGGCGTCGACGCGTCCCGCGTCGAGGACGACGATGTGGTCGGCGTGGCGGACGGCGGCGAGCCGGTGGGCGACGACCAGGACGGTCCGGTCGCCCGCGGCTTTGGTGATCTCGCGGACGATGTCCGCCTCGCGGCGTTCGTCGACCGAGCTGGTGGCCTCGTCGAGGACGAGGACCCTGGCGTCGGCGAGGAGCGCCCGGGCGAGGGCGAGGCGCTGGCGCTGGCCGCCGGAGAGGGTGGCGCCGCGTTCGCCGAGGACGGTGGCGTAGCCGTCGGGGAAGGCGGTGATCTCGTCGTGGACGCCGGCGGCGCGGGCCGCCGCGGTGAGGTCGTCGTCCGTGGCGTCCGGCCGGGCCGTGCGCAGGTTGTCGGCGATGCTGGCGTGGAAGAGGTAGGTGGTCTGGGAGACCACCGCGACGCCCTTGCGCAGGGCGTCCAGGGCGTACTCGGTGGTGGGGAGCCCGTCGAGGGTGATCCGGCCTTCTTGTGGGTCGTGGTGGCGCAGGAGGAGCGCGAGGAGGGTGGACTTGCCGGCGCCGGAGGGGCCGACGATCGCGGTCGTACGTCCTGCCGGGGCGGTGAAGGTGACGTCTTCCACGGCGGACGCGGCGGCACCGTCGTAGCCGAACCGGACGTTCTCGAAGCGGAGTTCCGGTGCCTTCGGCCAGTCGGCGGAGGTGGTGCCGGTGTCGTGGACGGCGGGTTCTGCGGTGCGCAGGGCGGCGATCCCGTCGGCGGCGGACGCCCCCAGGTATCCGGCGTGCCATTCGCGGGCGAGGTCGCGGACCGGCCGGAAGCATTCGGAGGCCAGGAGCAGCACCAGGTAGGTGCCGGTCGGCGTGGTGGAGCCGCCGACGGCCGACCAGCAGGCGAGGAGCGCGGCGGCGGCCGTGCCGCCCTGGATGGCGAGGTCGGTGATACCGGTCGTGACGAGGGAGACCCGGAGCTGGGCGACGGTCGACCGGTGCAGGGCCGCGGAGCGCTCCTCCAGGCGGGCGCGGGTGCGGCCGACGGCGCCGGCGGCACGCAGCGCGGGCATGCCCTGCAGGGCTTCCAGGTAGTCGGCGCCCAGCCGTTCGTACGTGTCCCAGTGCTCCTTGCCGCGGGCGGCGAGGAGCCGGTCCCAGGCCCGGGGGCCGAGGAGGGCGAGGAGCAGGGCGGGGACGAGGGCGAGCGGGGCCGCCGGTTCCACGGCGGCCGTGACCACGAGCAGGAGGGGCGGGACGGTGAGGGTGATGAGGAGTTGGGGCAGGTAGCGGGAGACGTACGCATCGACCCCCTCCACGCCGTCGACGAGCGTGGTGCGGACGGCTCCGGCGCGGGCGGTCGTCAGGTACGCGGGCCCCAGCCTGCCGAGCCGGACGAGGAGTTCGTCGCGCAGCGCCACCCGGACGGCGGCTCCGGCGCGGGTGGCGGTGTGCCGCTGGCGGGTGGTGACGGCGGCGCGGGCGGCGACGACGGCGAGGACGGCGGCGAGGAGCCAGCCGAGGCGTTCCGTCCGGCCGCGGGCGAGGTCGGCGAGGGCGAGGGCCAGCAGGACGGCCTGCGCCAGGTGGGTGAGGGTGACGGCGCCCTGCAGGAGGGTGGCGGCGAGCAGGGGGCGGCGGGCGCTGCGGGTGGCGCGTCGCAGCTCGGGGTGGACGACGGTCATGGGGTGTTCTCCTCGTCGGCGGGACGGGTGCCGAGGGCCAGTGCGTGGACGATCCAGTCCCTGCCGGGCGGTGCGCCGAGCGCGGCGCCGAGGTCCGCCCGCTGCCAGGAGCCGACGGGCCGGGCGGCCAGGCCGTGTCGCCCGGCGGTGAGGTGGGCCAGGTGGACCGCGTAGCCGGCCCGCAGGTGGGTACGGCGGATGTGCGGCGCGTCGGCGCCGGTGGGGCAGCCGTGGGCGAGCAGCACGGCGCCCGCGTCGGCGAGCCACGCCTGGCGGGCCGCCCAGACCGCGAGGGTGGGCCGGGCGTCCCCGGCGGCGGACCGGCGCAGCGCGCCGCCGTCGGGGGTCGCTTCCAGGAGGCCGGGCCGGGGGCCGCCCACGGCCGCGCACCAGCGCAGGTCGTCGCCGCCGGCGCGGGCGGCGGTCGCGAGGACGTCGAGGAGCGCGTCGGCGGGTGGGGTGCCGGGCAGGGGTGGCGGGTCGCTGCGGCGGGCCAGGAGTTCGGCGGGGGTGAAGCCCTCCGGCGGCAGGGGCTCGGGACCGGGCGGCGGTACGTGGACGGCGGCGAGCGCTCCCCCGCCGGCGCCGTGGCCGTCGAGGCTCGGCACGGGCTCGGCCGCGCCCGCCGCCCGGGCCGCGAGGTGCAGCGCGGCGGCGGCGTGCCCGGTGTCGAGGAGCAGGAGCGGCCGGGCGCGGTGGGCGTAGTGGGAGAGGGTGCGCTGTGCGGTGACGGAGAGTTCGGCGGTCGTGCCCGGGGGCGTCCCGTGGGGTGGCCCGCCGAGTCGGTGGACCCGGTGGCGCAGCGGGTCGTAGCCGTACCGTCCGGGCGGCAGGGAGCAGCCGTCCCCGACGACCAGCACGGTGTCCACCGGGTGCAGCGCGCCGGCCGAGGCGGTGGGGCGCAGGCGTCCCGAGCCGTCCGTGGCGGCGAGGGAGAGGCGCAGGAGGGCGTCCAGGTCGAGTTCGGCGGGGCCGGCTTGCGGGAGGGCGAGCGGCGGTCCGGGCCAGGCCGGGACGGTCGCTCCCGCCGGGGTGTCGGGCCCGGGTGGGTCCGCCGTGCGGGCGCGGGCGAGGGCGGCGGGGAGGTCGTCCGGGTCGGGGTGGTTCACGGCGGTCCTCACATGTGCGGCGGAGGTGCGAGCGTGAAGTCCTCCGGGCCGCTCGGCGCGCCGGTGCGCCAGCCGCGCCGGACGGCCGCGTCGGCGAGCCTCGGGCAGCCGAAGTAGCCGAAGGCGGCGGGCGCGTTGGGCAGCAGTCCGGAGACGAGGACCCGGGCGACGCGCAGCGAGGTCTCGGCCACGTCCTCGGTGGTCAGGTCGAAGGTCATGACGCGGTGGCCGCCGGAGTGGAGGGCGGTCACGAGCCGTTCGCGGCTGCCGGTCGCGATCGCGTCGACGGGCACGGTGCCGTGGGCGGGTTCGGTGAACCGCCGGGCCTCGGCGGCCATCCGGGGGTCGAGCCACACCTGGACGTGGGCGCCCAGGTCGCGTACGTGCTCGAACTGGTCGCCGCACACGTCGAGATAGCGGGTGTCGGCGCGGTGTTCCAGGTAGAGGCCGCGGGCGAGCAGGCCGAGGTCGACGGCCTGGAAGACCCAGCCGTCGGGGCCGGTGAGGCCCTGGGTGAAGACCCAGGTGTGGACCGCTTCGAGGACCGCCTTGCGGGCGGCCTCGGCCGGGTCGTACTTGCAGGCGAAGCCGGCCGCGTACAGGCCGAGGGCGGGGTCGTGGACGAGTGCGCCGACGCAGGGCGCGAACTCCGAGGGCATCTCGACGAGGTGGACGTCGAGGGCGGAGCCGGCGAGGTCGTTCAGGAGGCCGGGCACGCTGGCGGGGTCGATGCCGCGGGTCGGGCCGTCGAGGTGCCACCAGAGTTCGAGGGCGTCGCGTTCGACGATCTCCAGGAGGCCGCGCTCGAAGGCGTCGTCGAGTCCTTGGCCGGTGGCGATGCCCGCGTAGTTGAGGTGGTGGGTGCGGGGCAGTTCCCGCAGGTCGCCCTGGCGCCAGTTGAGGTGGGTGAGGGCGACGGGCGCCCACACCTCGGTGGTCGCGCCGTCGGGCAGGTGCTCGGTGCCGCGCGTCCAGAGGGAGGGGGTGTCGGGGGTGAGGCGCCGGTAGGGGAACTTCTCCCGTTCGTACTGCCACGGCGCGTACGCGGGGAGGTCGTCGGGGCCGTACGACCGCAGGCCCTTGTCGGCGAGTTCGGCGGCGGTGGCGCGCAGCGGGGCGTCGGGGTGGCCGGGCGGCGGGACGCGGTTGCCGCAGTACCGCTCGACGCCCTCGGCGATGGCGGCGACGCGGGCCTGTTCGGGGTCGCCGAAGGTGGTGCCGAGGGAGACCCGGTCGGCGGGCCACAGTCCGTGTCTGCGGGCGTCGGATATCTCGGCCGTGAGCGCGGTGTAGCGGGGTGGTGTGCCCGGGGGGTGTTCGACGGGCTTGACCTTGCGGACGAGGCCGCAGACGGGGTCGACGAGTGCTTCCAGCGGCAGCGGCGTCATCGCGGGATCTCCTTGGCGGGATCGGTGGTGGAGGGGGGACGGGCGGGGAGGGCGTGGAGGGTGAGCGTGACGCCGTCGGCGTCGACGTTCCGGCGGGAGGCGAGGAGCCGGGTGGCGGTGACGGGGTCGTCCCCGGTGTGGGGGTTGCGGGCGTGGGCGGGGAAGTGGTGTCCGGCGATCTCGACGCGGAGCCGCGTCCCCGCCGGCAGCCGGCGCGCGATCCGTCCCAGGTCGATGGTGAACTCGCCTTGGCTGCCCGCCGGTTCCTCGCGGCGCAGGACGCCGACGGCGAGGCGCTCGGCGGTGCCCTGCGGGGTGAGGGCGACCAGGCGGGCGGCCCAGTCGGCGGACGGGGTGTCGGCGGTGGCGCGCAGGCGTACGCGGACGGGCCCGACGGCGTCGAGCGGGCGCGGCAGCGGCGGTGTGGCGAGGAGGAGGCGGTCGGGTGCTCCCCCGGTGGGGACGGTGAGGTCGTCGGAGCGGACGGGGTGGTCGGGGTCGGCGGTGAAGGCGGCGCCGCGCAGCGGCCTCAGTCGTGGCGTGCGGGGTTGCGTGGCCGTGTCGGCGGGCAGCCAGTGGTCGCTGCCGCCGAGGGCGAGGGCTCCGTGGTGGCCGGGGGCGAGGTCGCCGGCCAGGGCGCGGCGGGCCCAGCGGACGTACAGGTCGCCGAGGTCCAGCCGGTGGGCGGGGCGGGCGTCGGGCCCGGGCGCGGTGACGAGCCCGTGTCCCCAGGGGCCCAGGAGCAGTCGCGCGGAGGGGCCGCCCCAGGTGCGCCACAGGGTGACGGTGTCCTCGGTGAAGTGGTCGTGGTGGCCTCCGACGGCGAGGAGGGGCACGTCGGCGTGGGCCGCGCGGGCGGTGAGCCGGCCGCGGTCGCGCCGCTGCCACAGCCCCGCCCAGGAGGGCAGGGGCCGGCCGAGCCGCCGGGGCAGGGTGGTCAGCGGCAGGTGGTCGAGCAGGTCGGGGTCCTCGGCGAGGGCCCTGGCGAGCGCGTGCTCGTCGGAATCCGGCCGGTCGCCGTGGGCGGCCCACCAGCCGGCGCGGGTCAGGAGCCCTTCCGGTCCGGTGGGTTCGCGCGCGGTGTCGGCGGCGCCGAGCGCGGGCACGGCGGCGATGACGGCGTCGGGGCGGGCGTCCTCGGGCGCTTCGAGGGCGAGGGTGACGGCGCAGTGGGCGGCGTAGGAGGCTCCGGCGGCGACGAGCCGTCCGTCGCTCCACGGTCGGTGGCGGATCCATCGGGCGGTCGCGGCCCCGTCGTCGGTCTCGTGCTCGTACGGCTGCCACGGGCCCGGGGAGGCGTGCCGGCCCCGGACGTCCTGGACGACGGCGGCGAAGCCGTGCCGGGCCCAGGCGCGCGCCTCGGCGAGGTGGCGGGTGCGGTCGTAGGGGGTGCGGATGAGGACGGTGGGGAAGGGGCCGGGGCCTTCGGGGAGGCGTACGTCGGTGAGGAGGCCGCCGACGCCGACCGTGTGGGCCGCTGCCACCGGGCCTCCGGTGGCTCCCGTGGTCACATGTCCCTCCTCGGCGCGGGGGCGATGGGGGGCACCGGGAGGACGGGGTGCTCGGTGACGGTCAGCGTGCGCAGGTCGACTTCGCGGAGGCGGCGGCGGGCCGGGAGGCCCGCGGTGTCCGGGGTGTCGGTGGCCCAGCGCCCGAGGTCGTCTGCGAGGAGGGCGGCGAGCAGCGCGGCGGCGGGGAGGGTGAGCCGGACCGGGGCGCCGGAGGTGCGGGGTCCGGTCCAGTAGGCGGCCAGCTCGCGGTGGGCGGGGGTGGCGGCGAGGCGGCGGGAGCGGACGTGGGCGGCGGTGACGTCTGCGGTGGTGGCGGCGAGCGGTTCGACGTACGCCTGCCAGCCCTCGCGGTGGCAGCGCAGCCAGGCGACGCCGTGGCCGGGGAGCCGGTCGGCGGTGTCCCAGAGCCCGTCGGGGACGGGTCCGTCGAGGCACCAGACGACGGCGGCGGGGTTCCCGTCGAGCAGGGCGTCGAGGTCCGGGGGCCGCGTCTCCGGGGTGTCGGGTGCGGGGGCCGTCCGGGGTGCGGCGCCGAGGGCGGTCAGGTGTGCGGCGAGGGGGCCGGTCAGGGCCGGGGCGCCGAGCAGGCGGATGTCGCGGCGGGCGGCGGGCCACCGGGGGGACGGGGGTTCGTCCGCGAGGTAGCCGGCGTCCTCGAAGGCCCGGACGACGCGCCGCAGTTCTTCGTCGTCGGGGGTGGCGCCGGCGCCGGTGAGCCGGGCGAGCAGGGCGCTCTCGTCGGCGTCGGGGGTCCTGACGCTGAGGAACTCTCCTGCGGGCGTGCGGACGGCGAGACCGCGGCTGGGCACGGCGACGACGTCGACACCGGGGACGAGCCGGCTGCGGGTCACGGCGATCTCCTGACGACGGGGGAAGGGGGCGGGTGGGGGTGGAACGGGCGTGGGGGGGCCCGCGCGCGCCCCCCCCGGCGCCCCCGCCCGGGGGGGCGGGGCGCCCCGGCTCGGACCCGGTGGGCCAGGAGGGGCGTGGAGACGAGGGGGTCGGAGTGGT
>NZ_JBHYKM010000088.1:0-30879 GCF_042741435.1 Streptomyces sp. NPDC058955
CCCCGGCGCCGTTCTCACGTCCCCGGGGTGTTCCAGCGCTCCCGCCCGGCGGTCCCGCTGGTGACGCCCCAGTTGTTGCCGGCGTGCAGGCTGACCTCGATGTCACCGACGTCGAGGCGCTGGACCGGCCGGGCGGCGGGCTCGTCGTCGCCCATGATGAGCATCGGGTCGAGCATCACGACGGCGGCCGCGACGACCAGGAAGATGAGCGGGCCGACGAGCAGCGGCAGCACGTCGAGGGCGGAGGAGCCGTCGCCCGCGGTGACGTGGGCGTCGTGGGCGACCCGCACCCCGACGGCGGCCATGCCCGTGTAGTGCATGCCGGTCACGGCGACGCCCATGATGACGCTCGCGCCGAGGCTGGCGAGGAAGCCGCGGACGGAGACGGCGGCCCAGAGGGCGGCGGTCGCGGCGACGACGGCGATGAGGACGGAGAGGGCGACGACGCCGGGCTCGTACGTGAGCGAACCGTTCATCCGCATGGCGGCCATGCCCAGGTAGTGCATGCCGGCGACGCCGAGCCCGGTGAAGGCCCCGGCGGCCAGCAGCGGGACCGGCCGGGTGCCCCGGTAGCCCACCGTGAAGACGCCGGCGCCGACGACGAGCACCGCGACGAGCAGGCTGAGGAAGGTCAGCGTGCCGTCGTACGCGATGGCGGTCTCGCTCACCTGGAAGCCGAGCATCGCGATGAAGTGCATGGTCCAGATCCCGCACCCGATCGACGCGGCGCCGAGCGCCAGCCAGCCGGGCTTGCGGGTCCGGCCGGTCGCGAGCGACCGCACGGTGCAGCGCAGCCCCAGCGCGCTGCCCAGGCAGGCCATCACATAGCCCACGAGTGGCGTGACCATGCCATAGCTGAACCCGTCGATCGTGCCCTGCACCCTGCGACCCTCTGTTCTTCTCGGGAAAACGTGGAGATGTGGTGAAGGGGACTCTAACCCGGCGTTAACGGCGATCTCACGGCACCCATGGCATTCCGGGTGCACCGCCCGGCGCCCCGCGAATCACCCGCCCCCGTCCCGTCGCCCACCGCCCCGCGCCCCACCCGGTACGCTGGTGCCCGCTCCGTCCCAAGCGGTCGGGAGCGAAGGTGGGTTGCCCGAGCGGCCTAAGGGAACGGTCTTGAAAACCGTCGAGGCAGCGATGTCTCCGTGGGTTCAAATCCCACACCCACCGCGGTGTGCGAGAGCCCCCGCCCGGCGAGACCGGGCGGGGGCTCTCGGTCCGTTCCGGGGCCGGCGGGGAGCGGAGGAGGGCGTGTGTCCGGGGAGCGCGGGGCGTTCGTCAGGTTCCAGGGCGTGGTCAGGCATCCGCGGGGGCACTTCCCCGGCGTCTTCGTCCTCGCCAACGAACTCGCGGCGCAGGGCCGGTTGAGCGAGGAGCAGTACCGCTTCTGGCGGGCCGGGAACGACTGGTACGACGCCCGCTACCCCAATCCGACCCGGGTCGACCCCTCCGTCTACGACCCGGCCGTGCATCCCGGCGCCGTGGCCTGGTTCAAGGCGTCGGCGCACGAGCTCATCGCGCGCGTGGACGGGTACCTGGAACTGCTCGCCGCGCACGGCGTCGAGTGCCGGCGGCTGGAGTCGTCGGATCCCGGGCGGATCCTGTACGAGGACGCCTATCAGGTGGTCGTGGCCGCCGAGGACCCGCCGGGCGCGTAGGGCGGGCGTATATCGCGCGCTTTGGATGCCGTGCGGCGGGATGATGGGGCCGGGAACCGTGCGGCGGAGGAGGGTGTCGTGGTCAGGATCGTGCTCGTCCGGGGGGACATCACCGCCGAGGCGGCGGACGCGGTGGTCAACGCGGCGAACTCCTCGCTGCTCGGCGGCGGCGGGGTCGACGGGGCCATCCACCGGAAGGGCGGCCCGGAGATCCTCGCCGCCTGCCAGGACCTCCGCCGCTCGCACTACGGCAAGGGCCTGCCGACCGGGCGGGCCGTCGCGACCACGGCCGGGCGGCTGCCGGCGCGGCACGTGATCCACACCGTGGGCCCGGTCTGGTCGGCGGACGAGGACCGCTCCGACCTCCTGGCCTCCTGCTACCGGGAGTCCCTCGCGGTGGCCGACGGGCTGGGGGACCGCACGGTCGCCTTCCCGGCCATCTCCACGGGCATCTACGGCTGGCCGATCGACGACGGCGCGCGGATCGCGGTCGAGGCGGTCCGGGCGGCCGAGGCGGCGGGGACGGAGGTCGAGGAGGTGCGGTTCGTGCTCTTCGACGCGACCGCGTACGCCGCCTTCGAGGCCGCGGTCGCGGCCGAGGGGTAGCCGCGGGGCGATCTGTCCGGAGCTCCCCCGCCCCCTCTCTGAAAGCCCCTCTCTGAGCCCCCGATTCGAAAATCCCTGCTGTCTTTTCCGTCTCCGTTCGAGGCGGCAGGCCCGGTGGCGTCGCTTCCCGTCCGGTTTGTCGGGGGTTCTGGCGGAACGCTTCCTCCCTTGCGGCGTAACGGATCCGGGGTTCGCCGACCGCCGCCGACCGTTCTGAGCTGGTGGTTTCTCGGGCGTGGAGGGTTTATCGGCTTGTCCTCACGCTTGCGGGGGAATCAGCCGCTCCGGGGTGGTTCGCCGGGGATTCGGTGGGCAACTCTGGATTCGCGACGTCGAGCAGAAAACGACCGGGGCGGTCGGCCAACCTCCCTGGTCAGGGCCGGAGTTCACGGCCTTCCTTCAGAGATCGATCATTCCGTGCACAGCAGACTGGCTTCAGTTCCCGGAGGAACAGACATGGCAAGCATCCGTACCGCCCGCATCGTCGCCGCCGTCGCCGCCCTGCCGCTCGCCGCCGCCCTCTTCGGCGGAGTGGCGCAGGCCGACAACGGCGGTTTCGCGGACGACGGATCGAACACCAGCGTCGCCACCATCATCGGCAGCGGCGTGGGCGGCGACAACAACGGCAACTCGACCACCACGCAGCAGGTGGCGACCGGCTCCGGTGCCTCCAACCAGAACAACACGGCGAGCGTGAACGGCTCCGCGTTCACCCACATCTCGCAGGCGAACAACACGGTCAACTTCCTCCCGTGGTGGTGACGACTCCACGGGGCCGGCCCGAGGGGGCGTGACCGCGGTGTGAACGGCGGCCTGTGCGGCGGTACTTCGGTGCCGCCCGCGCAGGCCGCCTCGGCGTTTCCCGGGACGCTCCGCCGCGTCCTTGACACGACGACCGTATCTGACGGACAGTCAGAAACCTTCGTCGTCCCCCGGGAGGCCGTCCCGTGCACCTCGCCCCGACCGAGCGGCAGCTCCGGCTGCGCGCCGAACTCCGCGCGTACTTCCGCGAGACGATGCCCGACGGGCCGCCCCCGGCGGCCGACGGCGCCGCACAGCGCCGGCTGCTGCGGCGGATCGGCGCCGACGGGCTGCTGGGCCTCGGCTGGCCGGAGGAGTACGGCGGCCAGGGCCGCGGCCCCGACGAGCAGTTCGTCTTCTTCGACGAGGCGTACCGGGCCGGCGCCCCCGTCTCGATGGTCACCCTGAACACCGTCGGACCCACCCTCATGCGGTACGGCACCGAGGAGCAGAAGGCCGCCTTCCTGCCGCGGATCCTGCGCGGCGAGTGCGTCTTCGCGATCGGCTACAGCGAGCCGGAGGCGGGGACGGACCTGGCGTCGCTGCGGACCCGGGCGGTGCGCGACGGCGACTCCTGGGTCGTCGACGGGCAGAAGATCTTCACCTCCAACGCGCAGCACGCCGACTGGATCTGGCTCGCCTGCCGCACCGACCCCGAGGCGCCCCCGCACCGGGGCATCTCCATCCTCCTCGTCCCCACCGACGCCCCGGGCTTCTCCTGGACCCCGATCGAGACCGTCGGCGGGCTCACCACCACCGCGACCTACTACGACGGGATCCGGGTCCCGGCCGGGAACCTCGTCGGCGAGGAGAACGGCGGCTGGGGGCTCATCACCAACCAGCTCAACCACGAGCGGGTCGCGCTGGCCGCGATCGGCATGCAGGCCGAGGACTTCTTCGCCGCCGCCCTCGACCGCGCCCGTACGCCCGATCAGGTGACCGGGCGGCGTCGGATTGACGAGCCGTGGGTGCGGATCCGGGCGGCCGAGGCGCATGCCCGGCTGGCCGCGACACGCCTGCTCAACTGGCGTCTGGTGGGGGACGTGGGGGCCGGCCGGCTGACCCCCGGGGACGCCAGCGGCGTGAAGTTCGCGGGAACCGAATCGGCGGTGGAGGTGTACCGAATATGTCAGGAGATCACGGGTGACGCGGGGACGGTGCGAGCGGGATCGCCGGGGGAGCGGGACGGCGGCGAGCTGGAGCGCATGAACCGCGCCGCCCAGATCAACACCTTCGGGGGAGGGGTGAGCGAGGTGCAGCGGGAGATCGTCGCGCGGGCACGGCTCGGCATGCGGGGAAGGGGACGGCGATGAGCGGGGAGGGCCAGGACCGGCTGTACGAGCGGCTGAAGGCGTACGAGGGGCGGCCGGCGGCCACCGGCGGGCGCGGCAAGGACCTGGTGAACCTGCCGATGATCCGGCACTGGTGCGAGGCCATGGGGGACGCGCACCCGGCGTACCGGGGACCGGACGCGGTGGCGCCGCCGACCATGCTCCAGGCGTGGACGATGGGCGGCCTCTCCGGGCACGAGGACCGCTCGGAGGCTTACGGGGAGCTGCTCGGCCTCCTCGACGGCGCCGGGTACACCTCGGTGGTCGCCACCGACTGCGAGCAGGAGTACCTGCGCCCGCTCCGGCCCGGCGACGAGATCACCTTCGACGCCGTCGTCGAGTCCGTCTCGCCGCGCAAGACCACCAGGCTCGGCACCGGGCACTTCGTGACCACGCGGATGGACGTGCGGGCCGGCGGCGAGCTCGCCGGCACCCACCGCTTCCGGATCCTCAAGTACGCCCCCGCCGCCCGCCCGGCGCCGCCGGCGGAGCGGCCCCGGCGGCCCCGCCCGGTGATCAACCGGGACAACGCCGGGTTCTGGGAGGGCGTGGCGGCCCACCGGCTGCTGTTCCAGCGGTGCACCGCCTGCGGGACGCTCCGCTTCCCCTGGCTGCCGGGGTGCGGCGCGTGCGGGTCGCCCGCGTGGGAGGCCGTCGAGGCGAGCGGCGAGGGCACGGTCTTCTCGTACGTGGTCATGCACCATCCGCCCTTCCCCGCCTTCGATCCGCCGTACGCGGTCGGGCTGATCGAACTGGCCGAGGGGGTCCGGATGATCAGCAACGTGGTGGGGGTGCCGTACGACAAGGTCCGGATCGGGATGCCGGTCCGGCTGGAGTTCCAGCGGGTCGACGAGGAGCTGGAGCTGCCCGTCTTCCGCGCCGTGGACGGTCCGGAGACCGCGGGAGGGGAGCGCTGACATGGACTTCACGCCCACCGAGGAGCAGGAGGCCGCGCGGGAGCTGGCCGCCCGGATCCTCGGCGACCTCTCCACGCACGAGCGGCTCGCCGCCACCGGCGGCGGCACGGACGCCGAGCTGTGGAAGGCGCTGTGCGCCGCCGGACTGCCCGCCGCCGTCGAGGAGATCGGCCTGCTCGGCCTCGTCCTCCTCCTGGAGGAACAGGGCCGCGTGACGGCCCAGGTGCCGCTCGCCGCGACCGGGGTGTACGGGATCCTCGCCGTCGCCCGGCACGGCACCGACGAGCAGCGCGCCCGCCTCCTGCCGGGGCTGCGCGACGGGACGGCCGTCGCGACCGGGGCCTTCCCGGCGACCGGCGCGGTCACGGCCCGGGACGGGCGGCTCACCGGGACCGTCACCTGGGTGCCCTGGCTGCGGGACGCCGCCCACGTCCTCGTACCGGACGCGGACCGCGCCCTGTGGCTGGTGCGGACCGAGGACGCCGTCGTCGAGGCCGTCGAGCTGACCGCGCCCTGGTCGGCGGGACGGCTGGTGCTCGACGGGACGCCCGCCGAGCGGCTCGGGGACGGGACCGGGGAGGGCGCGCACGAGGACGGGACCGGGGTGGGTGCGTACGAGGACGTGCTCGCCGCCGCGCGGACCGCCTTCGCCGGGCTCCAGGCCGGGGTCTGCGCCGGGTCGCTGGCCCGGGCCGTCGCGTACACCTCCGTGCGCGAGCAGTTCGGGCGGCCGCTGGCCACCCGGCAGGCGGTGCAACTGCGAGCCGCCGACGCCCACATGGACACCGAGTCCATCCGGGTCACCGCCTACGAGGCGGCCTGGCGGTCCGACGCGGGACTCGACTGCGCCGGGGCGGCCCTGACGGCCGCCTGGTGGGCGTCCGAGGCGGGGAAGCGGGTCGTGCACAGCGGCCAGCACCTGCACGGCGGCATGGGCGCCGACCTCGACCACCCCGTCCACCGGCACTTCCTGTGGGGCCGGCAGCTCGACGCCTATCTGGGCGCCGGCACCGAACTCCTCGCCGAACTCGGCGATCTGCTCGCGAAGGGGGAGACGGCATGAGGGCCGGAGACGCGCTGCCGCCGCTGGAGATCCCGGTGACCCGCACCCTCGTCGTCGCCGGGGCCGTCGCCTCCCGCGACTACCAGGACGTGCACCACGACGCCGAGGCCGCCCGGGCCAAGGGCTCCCCGGACGTCTTCATGAACATCCTCACCACCAACGGACTCGTCGGCCGGTACGTCACCGACCACTTCGGGCCGCACGCGGTGCTCCGCAAGGTCGCCATCCGGCTCGGCGCACCCAACTACCCGGGCGACACCATGGTGTTGACCGGCACCGTCGCCGAGGTGGCGGACGGCCCGGACGGCACCGCCATCGCACTCGTCCGGATCGCCGGGGCCAACGGCCTCGGCCACCACGTCACCGGCACGGTCACCGTGGAGGTGCCCCGATGAGCCCCCGCCACCCCGACGGCCTCGGCGGCCGGGCCGCCGTCGCCGGCATCGGCGCGACCGCGTTCTCCAAGGACTCCGGCCGCAGCGAGCTCTCCCTCGCCGTCGAGGCGGTGCGGGCCGCCCTCGACGACGCCGGGCTCACCCCCGGGGACGTGGACGGGCTCGTCACCTTCACCATGGACACCAACCCCGAGATCACCGTCGCCCAGGCGGCCGGCATCGGCGAGCTCTCCTTCTTCTCCCGCGTCCACTACGGCGGCGGCGCCGCCTGCGCCACCGTCCAGCAGGCCGCGCTCGCCGTCGCCGCCGGCGTCGCCGAGGTCGTCGTCTGCTACCGGGCCTTCAACGAGCGCTCTGGGCGCCGCTTCGGCTCCGGGGTGCAGCAGCGCGAGCCGTCCGCCGAGGGGGCGGCGCTCGGCTGGCAGCTGCCGTTCGGGCTGCTGACCCCCGCCTCCTGGGTCGCGATGACCGCCCAGCGCTATCTGCACACCTACGGGCTCACCCCGGAGGTCTTCGGGCACGTCGCCGTCACCGACCGCCGGTACGCGGCGAACAACCCCGCCGCGTACTTCCACGGCAAGCCGATCACCCTCGCCGACCACGCCGCCTCCCGCTGGATCGCGGAGCCGCTCCGGCTCCTCGACTGCTGCCAGGAGACCGACGGCGGCCAGGCGATCGTCGTCACCACCCCCGAGCGCGCCCGCGACCTGCGGCACGCGCCCGCCGTCGTCCTCGCCGCCGCCCAGGGCGCGGGCCGCGGACAGGAGGCCATGACCAGCTTCTACCGGGACGGGCTGACCGGACTCCCCGAGACGGGGGTCGTGGCCCGGCAGTTGTGGCGCACCTCGGGGCTGCGGCCGGCCGACATCGACGTGGGCATCCTCTACGACCACTTCACGCCCTTCGTGCTCATGCAGCTGGAGGAGTTCGGCTTCTGCGCGCCGGGCGAGGGCGGCGACTTCGTCGCGGCGGACGCGCTGCCGCTCAACACCCACGGCGGGCAGCTCGGCGAGGCGTACCTCCACGGGATGAACGGCATCGCGGAGGCGGTACGGCAGGTGCGGGGAAGCTCGGTGAACCAGATACCCGGCGCCGCCCGGGTGCTGGTCACCGCCGGCACGGGCGTGCCGACCTCGGGCCTGCTCCTCGGCGCGGACGGCTGACGGGCCCGGCGGGCGGCGGGCACCCGGCGGCGGAACGGGACCGGGGCGGCGACCGGGACGGGACCGGGGCGGCGACCGGGGCGGGATGCGGAGGGTGCAGTTCCGTGGGGCGACCCTGACCCGGGGGTGACGGCGGCTCCACCCAGAGGAGGTGAGGGCACCCCGACGCCTCCGACCTGAGGGGGAGCCCGGTTCGGGACCTGGGGCCGATCCCCCCGGCACCCCTCCGCTCCTAGCGTGGAGCCATGACTCCGCCACCCACTGGCCCCGTCTGCGCCGGCGCCTCGACGGCCGCCACCCGGCCCGAAGCGCGCACGGCCCCGCGCACCTCGCCGCGACCGGGCCCGCGCCCGTTCGCGTACCCCTCGTTCTCCTCCTTCGTGAAGGCGCGCGGGCCGCTGCTGCTGCGGACCGCCCGCTCGCTCACCGCGAACCCGAGCGACGCCGAGGACCTGCTCCAGACCGCGCTCACCAAGACCTTCGTGGCCTGGGAGCGGATCGAGGACCACCGGGCCCTCGACGGATACGTGCGCCGGGCGCTGGTGAACACCCGCACCTCGCAGTGGCGCAAGCGCAAGGTCGAGGAGTTCGTCTGCGACGAGCTGCCCGAGCCCGCCGGGCTGCCCGAGCCGGACCCGGCCGAGCGCCAGGTGCTGCACGACGCCATGTGGCGCGCCGTCATGAAGCTCCCCGAGCGGCAGCGGCAGATGGTCGTCCTGCGGTACTACGAGGACCTCAGCGAGGCGCAGACGGCCGAGCTGCTCGGGGTCTCCGTGGGCACGGTGAAGAGCGCGGTCTCCCGCGCCCTGGGCCGCCTCCGCGAGGACCCGGAACTCACCGCGGGCGTCCACGCCTGACCCGGGGAGCCGACTCCGTCGGCGGGCCGTCCGCCCCGCCGACGGCTGCCGTTCCGGCCGGTCATTGA
Source organism: Streptomyces sp. NPDC058955 (assembly GCF_042741435.1). NCBI lineage: Bacteria > Bacillati > Actinomycetota > Actinomycetes > Kitasatosporales > Streptomycetaceae > Streptomyces > Streptomyces sp. NPDC058955. The sequence goes on from NZ_JBHYKM010000088.1 coordinate 8,866, forward strand.
CATCCGCCAGTGATCACTGGCAATTTCGGTACTCCCGGGTAGTGACATACCGCGCGGTACGTGCGCAGAATCTGCACATCCTTACTGCCACGTAGCGCCCACCGGGAGGACGCCCCGTGTACAGCACCATGCAGGACGTACAGCTCACCATCAGCCGGATCCTCGAGCACGGCCGGCGGGTCCACGGCGGGTCCACCGTCACGACCTGGACCGGTGAGCCGGAGCCGCAGCGCCGCACCTACGCCGAGATCGGCGACCGCGCCGCCCAGCTCGCCAACGCGCTCCGCGACGAGCTCGGAGTCCAGCCGGGCGAGCCGATCGCGACGCTGATGTGGAACAACGCCGAGCACGTCGAGGCGTACTTCGCCCTGCCGTCCATGGGCGCCGTGCTGCACACCCTCAACCTGCGGCTTCCCCCCGAGCAGCTGGTCTTCATCGTCAACCACGCCGCCGACCGGGTCGTCCTCGTCAACGGTTCGCTGCTCCCCCTCCTCGCGCCGCTCCTGCCGCACCTGCCGACGGTCGAGCACGTCGTCGTCGCCGGCCCCGGCGACCGCTCCCTCCTCGACGGCGCCGCGCCGCGCGTCCACGAGTACGAGGAGCTGATCGCCGGCCGTCCGACCACCTACGACTGGCCCGAGCTGGACGAGCGCGCCGCCGCCGCCATGTGCTACACCTCCGGCACCACCGGCGACCCGAAGGGCGTCGTCTACTCCCACCGCTCCATCTACCTGCACTCCATGCAGGTGAACATGGCCGAGTCGATGGGCCTCACCGACAGCGACACGACGCTGGTCGTCGTCCCGCAGTTCCACGTCAACGCCTGGGGCCTGCCGCACGCCACCTTCATGACCGGCATCAACATGCTCATGCCGGACCGCTTCCTCCAGCCGGCCCCGCTCGCCGAGATGATCGAGCGCGAGAAGCCGAGCCACGCCGCCGCCGTCCCCACCATCTGGCAGGGCCTGCTCGCCGAGGTCACCGCGAACCCGCGCGACCTCTCCTCCATGCGGCAGGTCACCATCGGCGGCGCCGCCTGCCCGCCCTCCCTCATGGAGGCGTACGACCGGCTCGGCGTCCGCCTCTGTCACGCCTGGGGCATGACGGAGACCTCCCCGCTCGGCACGATGGCGCACCCGCCGGCCGGGCTGACGGCCGAGGAGGAGTGGCCGTACCGCGTCACGCAGGGCCGGTTCCCGGCCGGTGTCGAGGCCCGGCTCGTCGGGCCGTCCGGCGAGCACCTGCCCTGGGACGGCGAGTCGGCCGGCGAGCTGGAGGTGCGCGGCACCTGGATCGCGGGCGCGTACTTCGGCGGCGTCGGCGCGGAACCGATCCGGCCCGAGGACAAGTTCAGCGAGGACGGCTGGCTGAAGACCGGCGACGTCGGCGTGATCAGCCCCGACGGCTTCCTCACCCTCACCGACCGGGCCAAGGACGTCATCAAGTCCGGCGGCGAGTGGATCTCCAGCGTCGAGCTGGAGAACGCGATCATGGCCCACCCGGCCGTCGCCGAGGCCGCCGTCGTCGCCGTCCCGGACGAGAAGTGGGGCGAGCGCCCGCTCGCGACCGTCGTCCTCAAGGAGGGCGAGACCGCCGACTACGCGACCCTGCGGGACTTCCTGGCCACCGAGGGCGGCATCGCCAAGTGGCAGCTGCCGGAGCGCTGGGCGATCGTGCCGGCGGTCCCGAAGACCAGCGTCGGCAAGTTCGACAAGAAGGTCATCCGCAAGCAGTACGCGGAGGGCGAGCTGGACGTCACCCAGATCTGACGTCCCCCAGATCTGACGATCCGACCCTGCGGCGGGGAGGGGGAGGGCCATCACGGCCCTCCCCCTCCTCTCAGTTGGTGCCGATCTTCGCCAGCAGGTCGACGATCCGGGCCTGCACCTCGGCGCTGTTGGCGCGCTCGGCCAGGAAGAGGACCGTCTCGCCGGAGGACAGCTCCGGCAGCTTCGCCGCGTCGAGGTCGGCCGAGGTGTAGACGACCAGCGGGGTGCGGTTGAGCTGCCCGTTCGCCCGCAGCCAGTCGATGATCCCGGCCCGCCGGCGGCGTACCTGCATGAGGTCCATGACCACCAGGTTCGGCCGGGTCTCGCCGGCCAGCGCCACCGCCTCGGTGTCCGTGGCCGCCCGCACCACCTGCATCCCGCGCCGCTCCAGGGTGGCGGCGAGCGCGTCGGCGATGTGCTCGTTCTCCTCGATGACCAGCACCCGCGAGGGGTGCTGCTCGCTGTCGCGCGGCGCGAGCGCCTTGAGCAGGACGGCGGGATCGGCGCCGTACGCCTCCTCCCGGCCGGCCTGCCCGAGTCCGGCCGCGAGCAGCACCGGCACCTCGGCGGCGACGGCCGCCTGGCGCAGCGACTGGAGCGCGGTCCGGGTGATGGGCCCGGTCAGCGGGTCGACGAAGAGCGCGGCCGGGAAGGCGGCGATCTGCGCGTCGACCTCCTCGCGGGAGTGCACGATCACCGGCCGGTAGCCGCGGTCGCTCAGCGCCTGCTGGGTGGTGACGTCCGGCGCGGGCCAGACGAGCAGCCGACGCGGGTTGTCGAGCGGCTCCGGGGGGAGCTCGTCGTCGACGGGGAGCGGGGTCGGCCGGTTGACGACCTCGACCGCGCCCCCGGGCCCGTCGAGCGGCTCGGGCCCCTCGGCGGATCCCTCGGCGGGCGCCCCTATCGCGTACGCGCGCCCGCGTCCCTCCGACTCGGCGACGGGCGCGGCGGCGGGCGGCGCGGCGGGCACGGGCAGCGGCATCGGCGCCGGTACGGGCGGGGCGGTGGCGGTGGCCGGGGCCGGCGGATCGAGCTCCGGCGGGGTCGCGAGCTTGCGGCGCCGGCCGGAACCGCTCGAAGGCGCGGCGACGGGCGTCCCGGCCTGCGCCGGCGGCGCGAAGGGCACCCCCTGCCCGAGCGTGCGCACGCTGAACGCCCGCCCCTGCGTGGAGTCCTTCGGCAGCGGAGCCGGAATCGGAGCCGGAATCGGAGCCGGGCCGGCCGTGGGGACCGGTACCGGCGCCGGGGTGGGCGCCGGAGCGGGTGCCGGAGTCGGCATCGGCAGCTCGGGGGGCAGCGGCACGGAACCGGTGCCGGTGCCGTTCGCGGGCGTCGCCGTGGAGGAGGGCGGCGCGGGCGGTACGACCACGGGCGCGGCGACCGGCGCGGCGACCGGCGCGGCGACCGGCGCGAGACCGGCGGCCGGGACCGGCGCGGCCGGCAGGGGGTGCGACGGCGGCGGGGTGTGGTCGGAGCCAGCCGGGACGTCCCGTACCGCCGCGTGCCCGTGCGCGCTCTCCTCGGACACGGCCTCCGGGCCGTCCTCGCGGTCGGCGTCGGCCGGCGGCAGCGCGAACGGGGTGCGCGGCCCCGCCTCGGCGGCGGCGGCGCGCTCCTGCGCGGCGGCCAGCGCACGCCGTCGGCGTCCGGTCGGCCGCTCGCCCTCGGCCGGCTCGCCGTGCACGGCGAGCGTGCCCTGCGGCGCGGCCGGCAGGGCCGGGGCGGCCTGCTCGACGGCGACGCCCTGCGGCGGCACGGCGGCACCGAGCGCGGCCCGCTCCTGGGCGCCCTCGGCGGCGGTCACCACGGCGCCCTCCGCCGGGCGGCCCCGGCGACGGCCGGTCGGCTCGACGCCGGTGGACTGCTGGGCGGGGATCAGTTCGGCGGGGCCGGCGGCCTCCTCCGTACGGGCGCGGCGGCGTCCGCCCCCGGCGGCCGGCAGGGCCACCGCCCCGGCACCGCCCTCCGGGGCCGTCGCGCTCTCCAGGAAGGCGTCGGTGGAGGCGCGCCGGGCCCGGCGCCGGCCGGAACCGCCCGAGGTCCCGCCGTCCGCGGGACCGGACGCCTGCGCGGGCAGCGCGGGCACGCCGCCCCGCTCGCCCGGGGAAGCCTCCGAAGCCCCCATGGGCCCCGTGGATCCCGTGGGCACCGAGGACGCCGTGGGCACCGAGGGCGCCGGGGCCTTCGCGGACTCCAGTTCCTTCGCGCCGGAGCCGGACTGCTCCTGCGCGGGCTTCGGCTCGGCAGCGGGAACGGTTCCCCGGCCCGCGCCGATCGGCACCTCCAGGACGTACGCGCCGCCGCTCGTCCCCGGCACCTCGTGCGTCTGCACGACACCGCCGTGCGCCGCCACGATCCCGCGCACGATGGGTCCGTGGACCGGGTCGCCGCCCGCGTACGGGCCGCGGACCTCGATGCGGACGACCTCGCCGCGCTGCGCCGCCGCCACCACGATCGTCGAGTCGGCGGGGGCGCCCTGCGCCGAGGCGCGGGTCTTGCCGGTGGCGTCCACGCCGGCCACGTCCGCGACGAGATGGGCGAGCGCGGTGGTCAGCCGGCCGGCGTCGACCTCGGCCTCGATCGGCGGCGCGTGCACGGCGAACTGGGCGCGGCCCGGGCCGATCAGCTCCACGGCCGCGTCGATGCCGCCGGTCACGATCCCGTCGAGCAGCGCGACCTTCCGGTCCAGCTCCTCCTCGCCGGCGTCCAGGCGCTGGTAGCCGAGGACGTTGTCGACGAGCGCGGTCATCCGGGCGTACCCGGCGACCAGGTGGTGCAGCACCTGGTTGGCCTCGGGCCACAGCTGCACGCCGTCGTCGGCGGCGAGCGAACCCAGCTCGCCGCGCAGCTCCTCCAGCGGGCCGCGCAGCGACTCGGCGAGCACGGCGGTCAGCTGGGCGTGCCGGGAGGCGAGGGCGGCGTACTTCTCCGCCTGCGCCTCGCGCTCGGCCGCGTGCCGCTCGGCCCGGTCGGCCAGCTCCACGGCGTGCTTCTCGATCAGCTGCTCGTACGGCCTGCGGTCGGTGAACGTCATCACGGCGCCGACCAGTTGGTCCCCGTCGCGGACCGGCGCCGTCGTCAGGTCGACGGGCACCCGCTCGCCGCTCTTCGACCACAGCACCTGGCCGCGCACCCGGTGCTTCCGGCCGGACTTGAGGGTGTCGGCGAGCGGGGACTCCTCGTACGGGAACGGGGTGCCGTCGGCGCGCTTCGGAAGGATCAGCGGGTGCAGTTCGGCGCCGCCCAGCTCGCCGGCCCGGTAGCCGAGGATCTGCGCGAAGGCGGGGTTCACGAGCACGACCCGGCCGTCGGTGTCCGTACCGACGACGCCCTCGGCGGCGGCCCGCAGGATCATCTCGGTCTGCCGCTGGGAGCGGGCCAGCTCGGCCTCGGTGTCGAGGGTGCCGGTGAGGTCGCGGACGACGAGCATCAGCAGCTCGTCGCCGGTGTAGCCGCTGTACGAGTCGTACGCCTCGCGCCCGTCCTCCAGGCTGGCGCTGGTCACCTCGACGGGGAACTCGCTGCCGTCGGTACGGCGGGCGACCATCCGCATCGGCTTGGTGCGGCCCCGCTCGTCCGCCGGGTCGCGGCGGCGCATCGAGCCGGGGATCAGGCGCGAGTCGAAGTCCGGCAGCAGATCGAGCAGCCCGCGCCCGACGAGCGCGGTGCCGGGGGTCTCGAACATGCCGAGGGCGATGGTGTTGGCGTTGACGACCGTGCCGTTGCAGTTGACGAGCACGAGACCGTCGGGGAGGGCGTCGAGTATGGCTGCGAGGCGAGCAGCGCCTCGGGATGGCCTGCTGCTCACGACGACGCTTCCTCCCTGACGCCCTGCAATTGCCCGCGAGCCGTGCCCGCGGTGTGCGCCGCCCGGCATGTGCCGTGACGGCGGGCCGGCCCCATCTTGCCCCTCGGGCGGCGGCCCTGTCACTGAGGGAGTCTAACGGCGACCCCGTCCGTCAGGCCCGGACGCTCGGAAGGAGGGGTTCCGCGTTCTCCCAGCGGTCGATCTCGCAGCCGTTCGACCGGGAGAAACGGGCATCGATCCGGCGCCCCTGCCAGGTGCCGGTCACCTGTGCGGTGACCGGCCCGCCGTACATCTGGGTGCACATCCGGTCCGCAGGCACCGGCGCGAAGGGGTTCTCCCCGGCGCGCGCGAAGCCCTCCAGGCGCTCGCAGGCCCGCTCCGCCGCCGGGTGGTCGCCGCCCGCCCGCCCGTCACAGGTCAGCGTCCAGCTGCCGTCGGCCTCCGGGATCCCGCTCCCGGAGACGGTCACCGTCAGCGAGTCCGGCGGCGAGAGCAGCGGCAGCGGCGGCAGCGGCACGGCGGAGGAGGCGCCGGCGGAGACGCCGGCGAGACCGGTGGCGAGGGCGGTGGCGAGGACGAGACGGCGCAGCAGCATGGAGCGACTCCGGGGAAGGGGAGGGGGAACGGGGGCCGGGTTCCGGGGCGGGCCGGCACGACCCCGCCCCTTCTAACGCTCCGGCCCGGCGGGCGTTGCGCAACCGGGGTGCGCCGGGCGGGGGCGTGCGCGGTGCGCGGACGCGCCGAGGGCTTTGCCCTGGGCCCCACCCGCCTAGTACGGTGAAAGCGATTGGTGACACGAGGCTCGCCTGTGTCATCATCTGCACGCACCCCGCGCATGCGCGGGGAGCGAGGAGGCGTCGCCTAGTCCGGTCTATGGCGCCGCACTGCTAATGCGGTTTGGGCTTTATCGTCCATCGAGGGTTCAAATCCCTCCGCCTCCGCGCTCACGGAAGCCCCGGCCCCACGGCCGGGGCTTCCGTCGTTCCCGGCCACCTCCACGCCAGCCGGCCCCCTCTTCGCTCCGCGGGCTCTCTCCCCCCGTGCGTGACCCAGTGTGACCCCGGTCTCTTTCCGCACCCCCAGCCCCGTTTTCCCGCCCGGAACCCCCGGGTCCACCCCGCCGCCCACCGCTCCCCCTGAGCGCGTTTTCGCAGGTCAGAGGGGGTGGGGTAATCGGATTTCACATGACGCCGGGACTCATGTAATGTTCTTCCTGTCGCCGGGACAGCGGGCCGAAAGGGCCGGGAAACGGAGACGAGAACAAAAGAACAAGCACTCGTAGCTTAACGGATAGAGCATCTGACTACGGATCAGAAGGTTGCAGGTTCGAATCCTGCCGAGTGCACAGCAGAGAGGCCCGGACAAGAGTCCGGGCCTCTTGTGTTTGTTCGATGTCTTGTGGGCACGATCCTCCGCATGGAGTGGGGGACATTGGTGGGGACGGCCCTTGGAGCGGTGCTCGGGGTCGGGGCGACGCTGGCCGGGGAGCAGTTGAGGTGGCGGCGGAGCGTCCGGGACAACCGGTTGCAGGACCGGCGGACCATGTACGCGGACTGCCTCGCGGCGCTGCGGCACGCGCACGAGGCGATGCGGCTGGTCGCCGACGAGGACCACGCGGACCCGCAGGTGCGGGCGGCGAAGATCCGGCAGGCGTTCCAGGCGTCGGGGTGCGACGAGGTGCGGGAGCGGCTGGTGCTGACGGCCGCCACCGAGGTGTCGGAGGCCCTCGACGCCTCGTACCACTCCCTGCGCCAGGTGCGGGAGGCGCTGGCGTCCGGGTGCACGGTGACGTCCGAGGAGTACCAGGTCGCCCGGCAGGCGCACGGGGACGCGACGCGGGCGGCGCGGGTGGTGTTCCGGCGGGATCTTGCCGCGCTGGAGAGCTGATCGTCGGGCGGGCCGGAAGGGCGTTGCCAGGAGTGGTGGGCGTGCGGTTAGGTTCGGGTGATCGTATTTTTTGACTGAAAAGTGGGGGTGGGGGCCATGGCGCTCTTCGGGAACGCGCACGCCATCGATCCGGCGCAGGCGCAGCAGGACTACGCGCGGCTGCTCGGCCAGGGGGAGCAGGTGCACGCCGCGTACCTGCTGATCCGTGACGTCATCTTCTTCACCGACCGGCGGCTCGTGCTGGTCGACAAGCAGGGCATCACCGGCAAGAAGGTCGAGTACCACTCGATCCCCTACCGGAGCATCACGCACTTCGCCGTCGAGACGGCCGGCACCTTCGACCTCGACGCCGAGCTGAAGATCTGGATCTCGGGCCAGGCGCTGCCGGTCACCAAGACCTTCACCAAGGGCGTGGACATCTACGAGGTGCAGGCGATCCTCACGCAGTTCGTCGCTCGCTGACGACCCGTCCGTTCGCGGACGCGGAGATTACTACGAAGGCCCCGGGTTTGCCCGGGGCCTTCCCCTTTTGGGTGAACCCATCTGATTTGCATGTCAGTTGAATATGCCTTCGGCCTAGCGTGCGGGTGGAGGTGATGATCGTTGGACGCGATCGACATCGATGACTTCGTACGGGCCGCCGCCGGGGGCCGGTTGAGGCGGCTCACCGCGATCGACGGGGCGCACTGGTTCCCCGTCGTGGACGTGGCCCGGCGGCTCGGGTACGCGGGGCCGCGCGAGGCGCTGCGGAGCGTGGCGCTGCCCGCCTGGTGCCTGGCGCCCGCCCGGGAACTGGCGCCCAGCCCGGACATACTCGCGCGCAGCGGCATCCGCGGCACCGCGCGGATGGTCAGCCTCGCCGGCCTCGTGCAGCTCGTCACCGCCTGCCGCTCGCCCGAGGCCCAGCCGTTCCGGGCCTGGGTGGGCGAGCTGGTGGCCGAGGTGCAGCGGCACGGCGGCTACGGACTCGAACCGGCTCCGGCGCACGGCGGGTTCGTGCTGCCGCCCGAACTCGTGGACGTCCTCGTCCGGCTGGAGGGCCGGTTCGACGAGACCGCCGCCGGCCTCACCGGCCTCACCGGCCACGCCGGGTACGCGGAGCTGCTGCGGGAGACCCGGCTCAGCCTCTCAAGGGTCGCCGACTCCCTTGAGCGCAGCTTCGCCGTCCCCCGGCAGCGCGGCACCGAGGACCGGCCCCGGCTCAGCGCGCAGGAGCTCGTCGAGTCCTGGGAGATCAGCGGCGACATGCGGGCCGTCGCCAGCATCCTCGCCCCCGCCCTCGTCCGCGGCGGCGTCCGCTGCCGCCCCCAGGACGTCACCCGGCGCACCGGGCTCTCCGGCGAGCGCGTCCGCGACTGCGTCCGGCTGCTCATCGAGCGGGGCTGCATGCGCGAGGTCGGGGACCCCCGCCCGGACGGGACCCGGATCTACGTGCTGCCCTGAGATAAGCCTGCTGCCCTGGGATCCACGGGCCGCCCCGCCATCCACGGGCTGTCCCGCGAGGGAGGATGGGGGAAAGGGCAGGGACGTGGGAGGCGGTCCGGCGGTGTGGCGGAGTGGTGGCGTCGGGTGGAGCGGGGGCTCGGCCGGGCTGCGCTGGTGGGGCGGGCGGGTGAGCCCGGTCGCATACGGGCGGCCGCTCGCCTTCCGGGCCGTCGGCGGCCGGCTCTGCGCCGGGGCGCGGGGGAACGCCTGCCCCGTCGGCGCCGCGGTGCCGGGGCGGTCGACCGGCGGGCTCTGCCCCGACTGCGCGCGCCTCGACCGGGCCCACTCCGTCGCCGCCGACACCTTCGCCGACGACCCCCGGCCCTACCGGGTCTACCTCGCCTGGTTCGGGACCGGCACGGTCAAGGTCGGCATCACCGGGGAGCACCGGGGGGACGCGCGGCTGCGCGAACAGGGCGCCGTGGCCTTCTGCTGGCTCGGGCGCGGGCCGCTGATGGCCGCCCGGCGGACCGAGGAGGTGCTGCGGCAGGCGCTCGGCGTGCCCGACCGGGTGTCGTACGAGCGGAAGCGGGCGCTGCGGGTCGGGCTGCCGGACGCCGGGGCCCGGGCCGCGGAGGTCGAGGAGCTGTACGGGCGGGCCCTCGGCGTCGGCGGCTGGGGCGACACCCTGGAGGCGCTGCCGTTCACCGCGCACGACCACGGGGAGCTCTTCGGCCTGGGCGCGCTGCCGCCGCTCGACGGGACCGTCACCGAACTCGTCGAGGGCGGGGTCGTCACCGGTCGGGTGCTCGCCGCCGCCGGCCCCGATCTGCACCTGCGCGACCCCGGCGGGCGCCACCTCGTGCTCGACGGGCGGCTGCTCGGCGGCTGGGGTCTGGAGCGGTGCGGGGCGGACGACGCCTGGAGCGTGCCGGTCGGCGTGGCGCCGGCGACCGGGGCCCAGGAAGGGCTGTTCTGACCGGCCGGCGCCGCTTCGTAAAGTCTTGGATCCCTTCGGCCGGTGGCTGTGGACACCGGCCGTCCCGCCCGGCGAGGGTGATCACATGACGCAGAAGCTGGTCTCCGGTCTCGAACCTCCCTACTACACCGCCGTGTTCACCTCCCTCCGGCCCGACGCCCCCGAGGGGTACGCCGACACCGCCGCCGAGCTGCGCGCACGGGTCGCCTCCGTCCCCGGCTTCCTCGGCTACGAATCCGCCCGTACGCCCGGCGGCCTCGGCATCACCGTCGCCTACTTCCGCGACCTGGAGGCCCTCGACGCCTGGCGCCTCGACTCCGCGCACCTGGCGGCGAAGAAGCACGGGCGGGAGCACTGGTACGAGGCGTACAGCTGCCACATCGGGAAGGTCGAGCGGAGCTACGGCTTTGAACGAGAGTGACGAGAGTGACGAGAGGGAGGCCGTCCGCGGGCTGACCGCGCGGCTGGGGCTGCCCGGGCTCGTCGACGTGCACACCCACTTCATGCCGAAGAACGTCCTCGACAAGGTCTGGGCGTACTTCGACGCCGTCGGACCGCTCACCGGGCAGCCCTGGCCCATCACCTACCGCGAGGAGGAGGACCGGCGGGTCGAGCTGCTGCGCGGCTTCGGCGTCCGTGCCTTCACCTCGATGCTCTATCCGCACAAGCCCGGGATGGGCGCCTGGCTCAACGCCTGGGCCGCGGAGTTCGCCGCGCGGACGCCCGACTGCCTGCACACGGCGACCTTCTTCCCCGAGCCCGGGGCCGCCGGGTACGTACGGCGGGCCCTCGACGAGGGGGCCCGGGTCTTCAAGGTGCACGTCCAGGTCGGCGGCTTCGACCCGAACGATCCGCTGCTCGACGACGTGTGGGGGCTGCTCGCCGAGAGCGGGACGCCGGTCGTCGTCCACTGCGGCTCCGGGCCCGCGCCCGGCGCCTTCACCGGACCGGGGCCGGCCGGGGAGCTGCTCGCCCGGCATCCGCGGCTGCGGCTGGTGGTCGCGCACATGGGGATGCCGGAGTACGAGGACTTCCTCGGGCTGGCGGAGCGGTACGAGGGCGTGCACCTGGACACCACCATGGCGTTCACCGACTTCAGCGAACGGCTCGCGCCCTTCCCGCGCGACGCGCTCAAGCGGCTGGCCGAACTCCAGGACCGGGTCCTGCTCGGCTCCGACTTCCCGAACATCCCGTACCCGTACGTCCACCAGCTCCACGCCCTCGAACGGCTCGGGCTCGGCGACGACTGGCTCCGGGCGGTCCTGCACGACAACGGGGCCGCGATGTTTCACGTGAAACCCTGACCCGGGCGCCCACGGCTTTCTCAGGGAATTCACAGGAAAGCGCAAGGGGGATCTCAGCGGCGGCGGCGAGCGTGGGGCCATGACCGTCACCACTCGCAGCACTTCAGCCCGCCGCGGCACCCGCGCCGATCTGCTCCGTGCGGACGGCGGCGCCGTCCGCGTCCTCGTCGTCGACGACGAGGCGTCCCTCTCCGAACTGCTCTCCATGGCCCTGCGCTACGAGGGCTGGCAGGTCCGCAGCGCCGGCGACGGGGCCGGGGCCCTGCGGGCGGTGCGGGAGTTCCGGCCCGACGTCGTCCTCCTGGACGTCATGCTCCCGGACGTCGACGGGCTCAGCCTGCTCGGCTCGATCCGGCGGGAGCTGCCCGAGGTGCCGGTCCTCTTCCTGACGGCGAAGGACGCCGTCGAGGACCGGATCGCCGGGCTCACGGCGGGCGGCGACGACTACGTCACCAAGCCGTTCAGCCTGGAGGAGGTCGTCGCCCGGCTGCGCGGCCTGATCCGGCGCTCCGGGGCCGCCCAGGCCCGCAGCGAGTCCCTGCTGACGGTCGGCGACCTCACCCTCGACGAGGACAGCCACGAGGTCACCCGGGGCGGCGACTCCATCCACCTCACCGCGACCGAGTTCGAGCTGCTGCGGTACCTCATGCGCAACCCGCGCCGGGTGCTCAGCAAGGCGCAGATCCTCGACCGCGTGTGGTCGTACGACTTCGGCGGCCAGGCCAACGTCGTCGAGCTGTACATCTCCTACCTGCGGCGGAAGATCGACGCCGGCCGCTCGCCGATGATCCACACCCGGCGGGGGGCCGGCTACCTGATCAAGCCGGGGGAGTAGCCCTCCGTGCGTCCCCGTTCCCGGCGGCCGTGGTCGCTGCGGACCCGGCTCGTGGTCTCCGCCGTCGCGCTGATCGCGGTCGTCGCGGCCGTCATCGGCACCGTCACCACTATCGCGTACCGCTCCTACCTCTACGACCGGGCCGACGAGCAGCTGACCGCGCTCGGCCGGCGGGCCTCCGGGCCGCCGGGGCCGCCGCCCGGAGGCGGCGGGATCCGGGACCGCTCGCCGCTCTCCGTCCTCGGCGATCCGGGCTCCCCGATCGGCGCCCTCGTCGCCGTCGTCGAGGACGGCGCGGTCACCGGGGCCGGCTACTCGACGGAGGCGGCCGGCACCGACACCGGCGGGCAGCCCCTCTTCCCCGTCGAGGAGCTGGACGCGGCGCAGCGGAACGCGCTCGCCGCCGTGCCCCGCGACGGGCGGGCGCACACCGTGGAACTGCCCGGCGGGCTCGGCGCGTACCGGGTCGTCCACACCGAGGGCTACCGCGACGCCGTCCTCACCGGCATCCCGCTCGCCGAGGTCGAGAACGCCCTCTCCACCCTCGTCCTCGTCGAACTCAGCCTCACCGGCGCCTCCCTCGCCGCCGCCTCCCTCGCCGGGACGGCGCTGGTACGGATCGCGCTGCGGCCGCTGCGCCGGGTCGCCGCCACCGCCGCCCAGGTCGCCCGGCTGCCGCTGCACAGCGGCGAGGTCGCGCTCCACCAGCGGGTCCCGGAGGCCGAGGCCGATCCGCGGACCGAGGTCGGGCAGGTCGGCGCCGCGCTCAACCGGATGCTCGACCACGTCCACGCGGCCCTCGACGCCCGCCAGCAGAGCGAGACCCGGGTCCGGCAGTTCGTCGCCGACGCCAGCCACGAGCTGCGCACCCCGCTCGCCTCCATCCGCGGCTACGCCGAACTCACCCGGCGCGGACGCGAGGAGTGCGGGCCCGACACCCGGCACGCGCTGGGCCGGATCGAGTCCGAGGCCACCCGGATGACGGGTCTGGTCGAGGACCTGCTGCTGCTCGCCCGGCTCGACGCCGGACGCCCCCTCTCGGACGAGGCCACCGACCTCGTCCCGCTGGTCGTGGACGCCCTCGGGGACGCCCGCGCCGCCGGGCCCGGCCACCACTGGCGCCTCGAACTGCCCGGGGAGGGCGGGCCGGCGGCCGTCCGCGGCGACCCCGCCCGGCTCCAGCAGGTGCTGCTCAACCTGCTCGCCAACGCCCGCACCCACACCCCGCCCGGGACCACCGTCACCGCCCGCGTCCGGGACGAGGGCACGGCCGTCGCCGTCGAGGTCCAGGACGACGGGCCCGGCATCCCGCCCGGGCTGCTGCCCGCCGTCTTCGAACGCTTCGCCCGCGGCGACGCCTCCCGCTCCCGGCAGGCCGGGTCCACCGGGCTCGGCCTCGCCATCGTGCGGGCCGTCGTCACCGCCCACGGCGGCGAGGTGACCGTCGCGTCGGTCCCCGGACGGACGGTCTTCACCGTGACCCTCCCGGCGGTGAAGAACCCCGCGGGCGCGGACTCACAGGCCGGCCACAGGCTGATCACACCGGCGTGACAGCGGGCCCGGCGAGGGTCGTGGCCATGCGAACCCACACCCTCGCGGGGCCCGCGACGCAGGCCCCCGGCACCCTCCCCGCCCGGGAGCACCTGCCGGTGAGCGAAGCGGGCCGGGCCGTCGTGGACGTGGTGGTCCCCGTCCACAACGAGGAGAAGGACCTGGAGCCGTGCGTCCGCCGGCTCCACGCGCACCTGAAGCGCACCTTCCCCTACGGCTTCCGCGTCACCGTCGCCGACAACGCCTCCACCGACGCCACGCCCGTCATCGCCGCCGCCCTCGCCGCCGAACTGCCCGAGGTGCGGTCCGTACGGCTCGAACAGAAGGGGCGCGGCCGGGCGCTGCGGACCGTGTGGTCGGCCTCCGACGCACCCGTCCTGGCCTACATGGACGTGGACCTGTCCACCGACCTCAACGCGCTCCTGCCGCTCGTCGCGCCGCTCATCTCCGGCCACTCCGACCTCGCCATAGGCTCCCGGCTCGCCCGCTCCTCGCGGGTGGTGCGCGGGCCCAAGCGGGAGTTCGTCTCGCGGGCGTACAACCTGATCCTGCGCGGCTCGCTCGCCGCCCGCTTCTCCGACGCCCAGTGCGGCTTCAAGGCGATCCGGCGCGAGGTCGCCGAGCGGCTGCTGCCGATGGTCGAGGACGGCGGCTGGTTCTTCGACACCGAGATGCTGGTGCTCGCCGAGCGGGCCGGGCTGCGGATCCACGAGGTGCCGGTCGACTGGGTCGACGACCCCGACTCGACCGTGCACATCGTGCGGACCGCCACCGACGACCTGAAGGGCGTCTGGCGGGTGGGCCGGGCCCTCGCGACCGGTTCGCTGCCGCTGGACCGGCTCGCCCGGCCCTTCGGCGACGACCCGCGCGACCGCGACCTGACCGGGGTCCCCGGCGGACTCGCCCGCCAGCTGGTCGGCTTCTGCGTGGTCGGCGTGGTCTCCACGCTCCTCTACCTCGCGCTGTACTCGCTCTTCCGGCTCGGCGCCGGCGCCCAGCTCGCCAACGCCGCCGCCCTGCTCGTCTCCGCCGTCGCCAACACGGCCGCCAACCGGCGGCTCACCTTCGGCGTCCGCGGCCGCGACCGGGCCGTCCGCCACCAGGCGCAGGGGCTCGTGGTCCTCGCCATCGGCCTCGCCCTGACCAGTGGCTCGCTCGCCGCGCTCGGCGCGGCGACCGGCGACCCGGCGCACTCCACCGAACTCGCCGTGCTCGTCGTCGCCAACCTCGCCGCGACCGTGCTGCGCTTCCTGCTCTTCCGGCTCTGGGTCTTCCCGGACCGCCGACACCCCACGGGGGACTCCCGATGACCGCGACGACTCCCCCCGCGCTCCCGGCCGCGCACGCCGGCCGCCGGGCCCCCGGACGGCTCGCCCGGCTGTGGCGCGGCCGGCCCGAGGACGCCCGCTGGGTGCGCCCCGCCCTCCTCGGCCTGCTCGCCGCCACCACCGCCCTCTACCTGTGGAACCTGAGCGCCTCGGGCTACGCCAACTCCTTCTACTCGGCGGCGGTCCAGGCCGGCGGCGAGAGCTGGAAGGCGTTCTTCTTCGGCTCGCTCGACGCGGCCAACGCGATCACCGTCGACAAGCCGCCGGCCGCACTGTGGCCGATGGCGCTCTCCGTCCGCCTCTTCGGCCTCGGCTCCTGGCAGATCCTGCTGCCCGAGGTGCTGATGGGCGTGGCCACGGTCGCCGTGCTGTACGCGGCCGTCCGGCGCCGCTTCGGCGCGGGCGCCGGACTGATCGCGGGCACGGTGCTCGCGCTGACCCCGGTCGCGGCGCTGATGTTCCGCTTCAACAACCCGGACGCGCTGCTCGCGCTGCTCATGACCGTGGCCGCGTACGCGGTGCTGCGGGCCCTGGAGCGCCCCGAGGGCGCCACGAAGTGGCTGGTCGCGGCGGGCGTCGCGTTCGGCTTCGGGTTCCTGACGAAGACCCTCCAGGCCTTCCTGATCCTGCCGCCGCTCGCGCTCGTGTACGCGGTGTGCGCCCCGGCCCGGCCGCTGCGGCGGTGCGGTCAGCTGGGGCTCGCCGGGCTCGCGCTGATCGTCTCCGGCGGCTGGTGGGTGGCGCTCGTCGAGCTCTGGCCGGCGGCCTCGCGCCCGTACGTCGGCGGCTCGCAGAACAACAGCTTCCTGGAGCTGACCTTCGGCTACAACGGCCTCGGCCGGATCAACGGCAACGAGGTCGGCAGCGTCGGCGGCGGTGGCGGCCCCGGCGGCGGACAGGGCGGTCGCTGGGGCGAGACCGGCCTGCTGCGGATGTTCGACGACTCCGTCGGCGGCCAGATCTCCTGGCTGCTGCCGGCCGCGCTCCTGCTGCTCCTCGCCGGACTCGTCGTCACCCGGAAGGCGCCGCGCACGGACACGGCCCGGGCCGCGTTCCTGGTGTGGGGCGGGGCGCTGCTGATGACGCTGGCCGTCTTCAGCTTCATGGCCGGCATCTTCCACGAGTACTACACGGTGGCCCTGGCCCCGTACCTCGCCGCCCTGATCGGCATGGGCGCCGGCGTGCTGTGGGAGGAGCGGACCGGGCTGCTCGCCTCCGCCGGTCTCGCGGTCGCGGCCGGCGTGACGGCCTGGTGGGGCTGGATGCTGCTGGGCCGTACGCCGGACCATCTGCCGTGGCTGCGCTGGACCGTGCTGGGCGTGGGCGCGGTGGCCGCGCTCGGGCTGCTCGCCGCGGGCCGGACGGACCGGCGGATCGGCCTCGCCGTGGCGGGCCTCGGCCTGGCGGCGGGACTCGCGGGCCCGTTCGCGTACACCCTGGAGACGGTCTCCACCGGCCACCAGGGCTCCATCGTCACGGCGGGCCCGGCGGGCGCGGGCTTCGGCGGGCGCGGACCGGGCGGCGGCGGCTTCCCCGGCGAGGTCCGGCGCATGGACGGCGGCGGGCAAGGTACGGGCGGCGGCCTGCAACCCCCGAACGGCCAGGCCCCGAACGGCCAGGCCCCGAACGGTCGTCAGATGCCGTCCCCGAACGGCCGGATGCCCGACTTCGGTGAACGTACCGGCATGGGAATGGGCGGTCTCCTCAACGGCACCACCGTCGGCGCGGAGGCCAAGGCGAAGCTGCTCCGGGACGCCGACGCGTACACCTGGGCCGCCGCGACCGTCGGCGCGCAGAACGCGGCCGGCTACCAGCTCGCCACCGAGAAGCCGGTCATGGCGATCGGCGGCTTCAACGGCAGCGACCCGTCCCCGACCCTCGCCCAGTTCAAGCGGTACGTCGCCGAAGGGAAGATCCACTACTTCATCGGAGGCGACGGAGGCATGGGCGGCGGCTCCGAGATCAGCACCTGGGTCCAGGAGAACTTCACCGCCACCACCGTCGGCGGCACCACCTTCTACGACCTGACCGCCCCCGAATAGCAAAGCGCTATACAGCGTACGAGAGCTCCTATACGGTGTACGAGCCCCAGGCCCTCGTACACCGTATAAGGAGTTTCCATGACGGCCACGCCCACGGCGACAGGCGGCCATCCCCAGCGCTGGCTGATCCTCGGCGTCATCTGTCTCGCCCAGCTCACCGTGCTCCTCGACAACACCGTCCTCAGCGTCGCCATCCCCTCGCTGACCACGGAGCTGGGCGCCTCCACCAGCGACATCCAGTGGATGATCAACGCCTATTCGCTCGTCCAGTCCGGCCTGCTCCTGACCGCCGGCAACGCCGCCGACCGCTACGGCCGCAAGAAGCTGCTCGCCGTCGGCCTCGCGCTCTTCGGCCTCGGCTCGCTCACCGCGGGACTCGCCGACTCCACCGGGCAGCTGATCGCCGCCCGCGCGGGCATGGGCGTCGGCGGGGCGCTCCTGATGACCACCACGCTCGCCGTCGTCATGCAGATCTTCGACGACTCCGAGCGCGTGAAGGCCATCGCGCTCTGGGCCACCGTCAGCTCGCTCGGCTTCGCCGCCGGACCGCTGATCGGCGGCGTGATCCTCGACCACTACTGGTGGGGGATGATCTTCCTGATCAACATCCCGGTGGCCGTGATCGGCCTGGTCGCCGTCCTCAAGCTGGTCCCCGAGTCGAAGAACCCGCAGGGCGAGCGCCCCGACCTGATGGGCGCGCTGCTCTCCACCATCGGCATGACCGCCGCCGTGTACGCGATCAT
Source organism: Streptomyces sp. NPDC058955 (assembly GCF_042741435.1). Lineage (NCBI taxonomy): Bacteria > Bacillati > Actinomycetota > Actinomycetes > Kitasatosporales > Streptomycetaceae > Streptomyces > Streptomyces sp. NPDC058955. Next base: position 26,537 of record NZ_JBHYKM010000088.1, read on the forward strand.
CACCGGCCCGGAGCACGGCTGGACCTCGACCGAGGTGCTGGTCCCGGCCGCGATCGGGGTCGTGGTGCTCGTCGCGTTCGCGCTGTGGGAGCTGCGGACCCCGTACCCGATGCTCGACATGCACTTCTTCCGCAACCAGAAGTTCGTGGGCGCGGTGGCCGGCGCGATCCTGGTGATGTTCGGGATGGGCGGCTCGATGTTCCTGCTCACCCAGCACCTCCAGTTCGTGCTCGGGTACGAGCCGCTGGAGGCCGGGCTGCGGATGGCGCCGCTGGCGCTGACCGTCGTCGTCCTCAACCTCAGCGGCATCGGTCCGCGGATCGTGATGAAGCTCGGCACCCCGCTCACCGTGACGGTCGGCATGACGCTGGTCGCGGCCGGTCTGGCCTCGATCGCCCTGGTCGGCGGCGGTGCGGACGGCACCTACTGGGGCATGCTGCTCGGCCTGGTCCTCATGGGCACCGGCCTCGCGGTCTCCAACCCGGCGATGGCCAACGCGATCATGAGCGCGATCCCGCCGGAGAAGGCGGGCGTCGGCGCGGGCGTCAACGGCACCCTCGCCGAGTTCGGCAACGGCCTCGGCGTCGCGGTCCTCGGCGCCGTCCTCAACGCCCGCTTCGCCGCCCTGGTCACCGTCACCGCCACCTCGCTCCCGGCGGCCCTGGCGGCGGCCGGCGACGACGCCGAGCGGGCCCGGATCTCCGACGCCTTCGCCTCCGGGCTGCAGACCAGCCAGCTGGTCGGCGCGGTCGCGGTCCTGGCCGGCGGTCTGCTCGCCGCCTTCCTGCTGAAGCGGGCCGAGCGGGCGGAGCAGTCCGTGGCGGCCGAGCCCGTCGTCGCTGCCTAGCATGGTGGCGACCGCCGACGGACGGAGAACAAGCATGGTCAAGGCCGCGGACCGGACCAGGAACCCGACGGGCTCCAGCGTCTGGCTGGAGCAGCGGACCGCCCGCAGCGGTGGCGGCCCCGCCGGGCTCGACCGCGACCGGATCGTGGCCGCCTCGGTGCGGATGCTCGACCGGGACGGGCTCGCCAAGCTGTCGATGCGGCGGCTCGCGGCCGAACTCGGGGTCACCGCGATGTCCCTGTACTGGTACGTGGACACCAAGGACGACATCATCGAGTACGCGATCGACACCGTGTACGGGGAGATCGACCTGGACACGGTCGCCGCGGGGGCGGACTGGCGGGAGCGGATCCGGACGCTCGCCCTGCACTACCGCCGGATGCTGGTCCGCCACCCGTGGATGTCGCCGTGCGCGGGCCAGTACCTGAACATCGGGCCGCACGCGATCGCCGTCGCCGCGAGGATCCAGGAGGCGATCCGGGATTCCGGGCTGCCGGTGAGCGGCCAGCCGGGCGCGATGTCGGCGGTCTTCCAGTTCGTGTACGGCTACGGGACGATCGAGTCGCAGTTCGAACGGCGGGCGGCCGAGGCGGGCATGTCGCAGGACGCCTTCTACACCGACTCCGTCGCCGCCTTCCGCGACGACCCGCAGTTCCGCGAGGCGCTGGAGCCGATGACGGAGCTGCTGGAGGAGCGGGCCTCGCACGGCTCCGTCAGCGCCATCTGGGAACGGGACTTCGCCTACGCCCTGGACATCCTCGTCGCCGGCATCGAGGCGATGGTGGCCCGCGAGGCGGGGGAGACCCCGGGAACGTGACGGAGCGGCGGGGAAGCATGACGGAGCGGCGGGCCGTCCCCTGCCCGCCGCTCCGCTCGTACCCGGCCGCGTCTCCGCTCGAAGCGCGACCGGGGGCTCTTTAACCCTCTTCCGCCGTGACGGTGTTGCTCTTCAGCGCGACCTCCTTGATGAAGAGCGTCACCAGGAAGGCGAGCAGCGCGAACGGCGCCGCGTAGAGGAAGACGTCGCCGACGCCGTGCCCGTACGCGCTCTCCATCACCGTGCGGATCGGGGCGGGCAGCTTGTCCATGTCGGGGATGGCGCTGCCGCTGCCGCCCTGGCCCATCGCCGCCGCGGCCTTCGGGCCGAGCTCCGCCACGCCCTCCTTGACGTAGTCGGTGACCCGGTGGGCCATGACCGCGCCGAGCGCCGAGACGCCGATCGCGCCGCCGAGGGAGCGGAAGAAGGTGACGACGGAGGAGGCGGCGCCGAGGTCGGCGGGGGCGACCTGGTTCTGCGTGCAGAGCACCAGGTTCTGCATCATCATGCCGAGGCCGAGGCCGAGGACCGCCATGAAGATCGCGATGTGCCAGTACTCCGTGTCGTACCGGAGGGTGCCGAGGAGGCCGAGGCCCGCGGTGGCGAGCGCGCCGCCGGTGACCAGCCACGCCTTCCAGCGGCCGGTCTTGGTGATGATCATGCCGGAGGCCGTCGAGGAGACGAAGAGGCCGGCGATCATCGGGATGGTGAGGACGCCGGACATGGTCGGCGACTCGTTGCGGGCCAGCTGGAAGTACTGGCTGAAGAAGACCGTGCCGGCGAACATCGCGACGCCGACGAAGAGCGAGGCGAGCGAGGCCAGGGTGATGGTCCGGTTGCGGAAGAGGCGCAGCGGGATGATCGGCTCGGACGCCCGGGACTCGACGAGCACGAAGAGCGCGCCGAGCAGCACCGAACCGGCCACCATGACGCCGGTCTGCCAGGACACCCAGTCGTACTTGTCGCCGGCGAAGGTGACCCAGATGAGGAGCAGCGAGACGGCGGCGCTGATGAAGAAGGCGCCGGCCCAGTCGACCTTGACCTCGCGCTTCACGACGGGCAGCTTGAGGGTCTTCTGGAGGACGAAGAGGGCGATGATCGCGAACGGCACGCCGACGTAGAAGCACCAGCGCCAGCCGAGCCACTCGGTGTCGGTGATGACGCCGCCGAGCAGCGGGCCGCCGACGGTGGCGACGGCGAAGACCGCGCCCAGGTAGCCGCTGTAGCGGCCGCGCTCGCGGGGGGCGATCATCGCGGCGAGGATGATCTGGGAGAGGGCGGTGAGACCGCCGACGCCGATGCCCTGGACGACGCGGCAGGCGATGAGCATGCCGGTGGACTGGGAGAGTCCGGCCACGATCGAGCCCGCCACGTAGATGGCCAGGGCTATCTGGATGAGCAGCTTCTTGGAGAAGAGGTCGGCCAGCTTGCCCCAGAGCGGGGTGGTGGCGGTCATCGAGAGCAGGGTCGCGGTGACGACCCAGGTGTAGGCGGACTGGGTGCCCTCCAGGTCGGTGATGATCTGGGGGAGGGCGTTGGAGACGATCGTCGAGGACAGGATGGCGACGAACATGCCGAGCAGCAGCCCGGAGAGCGCCTCCATGATCTGACGGTGTGTCATCGGAGCGGCGGTGTCTCCGGTGTCGGCCGGGGCGCTCCGCACACCGGTGTCGGGTGTGGTCGTAGCCATGGGATTCCTCTGGTTTCCAGCGTGTCGGCGCGGGTGGGGCGCGCTCGGGGCGTGGTCGAGCGGTCGCGTACGCGGTCGGTCGGGCGTGCGTGGTCAGGCGTGGGTGGCCCGGCAGTCCCCGAACGAGTCGCGGAGTCGGGCGAGCAGGGTGGTGAGCAGCGCGACGTCGTCGTCGGACCACTCCGCGAGGTGGCGGGCGAAGGCTTCGGTCACCCGCCGGTCGAGTTCGGCGAGCATCGCGACGCCCTCGTCGGTCAGCCGCAGGATGCGGGAGCGGCCGTCGTCGGGGTCGGGCAGGCGCTCGACCCAGCCGTGGGTGACGGTGTGCGCCACATGGCGGCTGCACACGGACATGTCCACGGCCATGAGCTCGGCCAGTCGGCTCATCCGCATGTCGCCGTGGTGCTTGAGCAGGGCGAGCACGGCGGCGGAGCCGCCCTGGCAGTCGCCGGGGAGGACGCGGGCGAGGCCGCGCTTCACGGCGCCGAACGCGCTGATGGCGCGGGCGAGGTCCTCGTAGCGACTGCTCGGTTCCACGGCGGACCCCTTCCAACTTGTTGCTTAGGGCAACCATAGAGATGGATGGTTGCTCCAGGCAAACTAAATCGGTCAAACGGCGCTAAAGAATCGGCAAAGGGGAGGCCCGGGGGAGGCGGAGTGCCAGGGCTTGGGCCCGTCACCCCGCTTTCGCTAGGGTCCTGGCCCATGGCACACAACCCGCAAGCACCGTACGGCCAGGGCGCCCAGGGCCCCGAGGGCTACGACCCCGCCGGCAGCACCCAGATGTTCCGCGCCTTCGTCGACGAGGGCACCCCCCAGCAGCACCAGCCGCAGCAGGTGGCGGCGGCCCAGAGCGGGCCGCGCGTCGGCGTGATCGCCGGCGTGATCGCCGCGATCGTGGTCGTGGCGGCGGTCGTCTGGCTCGCGCTGGGCTGACCGAGACCCCGGGACGCGCGCTCGGGGAGGGCGGTCGCGGCGGAGACCTCCGG
>NZ_JBHYKM010000088.1:30889-36039 GCF_042741435.1 Streptomyces sp. NPDC058955
GGGGCCGCGCCCGCGGCCCCCCCCCGGGGCCCCCCCCCCCCGGGCCCCGCCCCGGGGGGGGGGGGCCGAGGGCGCCACTCGCGGGGGGGCCCCCCCCCCACCGCCCTTTTTCCGTACCCGGCCCGCCGGCGGGACTCAGCCGCCGAGGGCACCGGGCCGGGTCCGCAGCCAGTACGCGCGGGCCGCGACGGCGAGGGCCACCCCGTACCCGCCGAACGCGATCATCCCGGGCCAGGCCGCGAGCAGCACGTCCCGGGAGCTCGGGAAGTCGCCCGGAGGCATCGTGACCACCCCCGCCGTGGCCAGGGCGCAGTACCCCAGCCCGAGCACCCCGTACGGAGCGAGGGTGGCGGCACCGAGCAGCGCCGGGGTCAGAGGGAGCAGGCGCGGCACCCGGCGGCCCCGCAGGAAGGGCACCCAGCGGGGGAAGACCCGGCCCCACGGGCGGACGAGCCCCCAGAGCAGGAAGACACCGAGCAGAGCGAGCAGCACGGTGGCGTCCAGGCCCCAGGACTGCAGGGTCAGCCAGATCCCCGAGGCCCCGTTGCGCTCGGAGACCGCGAGCATCTGCTCCTTGTCCACCCCGGCGTAGCTGCCGCCCCATGCCCAGGCCAGCTTCATCCCGGCGTAGGGCAGAAAGGCCACCGTCCCCACCCACGCGACACGCTGCACCCGGGCGGGGGCCACGGACGACGTCTTGCCCGGGTCCCGCGCGGTCGCCGCGAGCGATACGGCTCCGACGGCCGCGAGCAGCCGGTTCGCCGTGGCCACCCAGTTGTCCACGCCCTGTCCGAACAGCAGCGTGATGACGTCCATCAGCAGACTGAACGCGGCGGCGCAGGCGAGCCCGCAGGCCACCCACAGCAGCCTCCGCAGTCCCGGGCGCGGCCCGTACCGTGCCACCGCCCCGCCGGCCACCGCCGCCAGCGCCCCCACGGCCACGACCCCCCAGCCGAGCGCGGCACCCCCGCCCCCGAAGAGCGGAGTCCCGCTCACCACCCCCACGAGTCCGAACCCGGCATAGGAGATCCCCCACGCCACCGACACCCGAGGACCCGTCCGGTCCCACCGTTTCCGTCCGTCATCGGTCATGCCACGACCTTCGCCCCGACGACGGGCCGGGTCGTCAGCCCTGCGGCCGGTCCGCCCTACGTCGCTGGGTTGACCCCGCGTAAGCCCTGGGTCTCACCGCCAGGTGGCGGTCACCGCTTGGGTGTCGACGCGCATGCCCAGCGGTACCCGCCAGGAGTCCACGCACACCGTGTACGTCCGCGTCCGCGCCGCCCCGGCGGCGATCGGGGCCGGCAGCGGCTGGCTGGTGGTGACCGTGCCCCAGTCGATGCCGAGCGCGCCGATGACATGGGTCTCGAAGGTGGCGGTGCCGGAGGCGGCGGGGGAGCCGCCGGTGTTCCGGAAGGTCACCGTGACCTGCTCGCACCAGCGCTCGCCCGCGTCGGCGGTGACCGGTTCGGAGACGGTCAGCACGGCCGGCCCGGGCGGCGGCGTGGCCGTGGTCGGCCGGGGCGAGGAGGGGGGCGAGGAGGTGGTGGGCGCCGGAGTGGGGGCCGGGGTGCGCGGCGGGGGCTCCGTCGCGCCGGGCGCGGGGCTGCCGGAGGGCGAGCCGCCGCCGGAAGGGGCGCCGGGCGGCGCGCCCGACTCCGTACCCCCTCCGGAACCGCCGGCCTGGCCCGTGGCGCTGTTTCCCGGCCCCGCGCTCGGGCGCGCGGACGGGACTCCCGTGCCGGCCGAGGGGGACGGCGAGGCGCCCGGCGGGGGTTCCGACGCGGGGGCCGGGGGCGGCGAGGAGGTGCTGGAGGTGAGGCCGCTCGCCGTGGGGCTGTCCAGCGGGACCAGGGTGACCGCGCCCGAGGGGCCGACGGCGCCGCCCGGTGAGGGACCGGCGCCGACCGCCGCGAACCCGTCGCCGTCTCCTCCGCCGCCGCACGCGGTGAGCGCTCCGCCGAGGCAGAGCGCCACCGCCACGAGTACCGGCTGCTTCCTGCGCCTCATGCGCCCCAGTGTGGCTGACGCCTCGTCACCAGGGGGCGGCTTTGCGGAAGTCAGTCCGAGATCAGGCCCTCGCGGAGCTGGGCCAGCGTGCGGGTGAGCAGCCGCGAGACGTGCATCTGCGAGATGCCGACCTCCTCGCCGATCTGCGACTGGGTCATGTTCGCGAAGAAGCGGAGCATGATGATCTGCCGCTCCCGGGGCGGGAGTTTGGCGAGCAGCGGCTTCAGCGACTCGCGGTACTCGACGCCCTCCAGGGCCGCGTCCTCGTAGCCGAGGCGGTCCGCGAGGGAGCCCTCGCCGCCGTCGTCCTCCGGGGACGGCGAGTCGAGCGAGGAGGCCGTGTACGCGTTGCCCACCGCGAGGCCGTCGACGACGTCCTCCTCCGACACCCCGAGCACGGCGGCGAGTTCGGGCACGGTCGGCGAGCGGTCCAGCTTCTGCGCGAGCTCGTCGCTGGCCTTGGTGAGGGCGAGCCGCAGCTCCTGGAGCCGGCGCGGGACGCGGACCGACCAGGAGGTGTCGCGGAAGAAGCGCTTGATCTCGCCGACGACGGTCGGCATCGCGAACGTCGGGAACTCCACGCCGCGTTCGCAGTCGAAGCGGTCGATCGCCTTGATCAGGCCGATGGTGCCGACCTGGACGATGTCCTCCATCGGCTCGTTGCGCGAGCGGAAGCGGGCCGCCGCGTACCGCACGAGGGGGAGGTTCAGCTCGATGAGGGTGTCGCGGACGTAGGTGCGCTCCGGGCTGTCCGCCGCCGCGCCCTCGGCGTCGAGCGCCCGCAGCCGCAGGAACAGGGAGCGGGAGAGGGTGCGGGTGTCGAGGGCCGCCGGCGCGACGGCGGGCTCCGGAGCGGGCAGCGCCCCGCTCTCGGCCGCGGTCGGCGCCGTCGTCTGCGTGGGCACGGGCTCGGGCACGAGGACCGGGACGGGCGTGAGCGTGAGCACCTTCGAGCTGCCCTGATCTGCGGACATGCCACCCCCTAGAGGTCGCGGACGGTCGCGGTGGGCCGCGACCATCGGAGGAACGCAGCTTCCACCTGAATACCGGCCGTGGGGCTGCGGCAAACGCGTCCCCAGCAGAATGTCACATGTCGGCAACACGCTGTAGTGACTTGTCGACAAGGAGAGGCCGCATATCCGCAGGAAACAAGGGGTGTACGGCAATTGGGGCGCCGCGGAACTCCTCCGAACCGGTCTACCCGTTCCGGTCATGCCTCGATTCTGTTTGCGGATCTCAGGCGGGCGAAGCTCCGGGCGAGGAGCCTTGACACGTGCATCTGCGAGACCCCCAGCTCCTGGCTGATCTGAGACTGGGTCAAGTTGCTGTAGTAGCGCAGCATCAGGATCCGCTGCTCCCGCTCGGGCAGCTGGACGAGCAGGTGCCGGACCAGGTCGCGGTGCTCGACGCCGGCCAGCGCCGGGTCCTCGTAGCCGAGCCGGTCGAGCAGTCCGGGCAGTCCGTCGCCCTCCTGCGCGGCCTCCAGGGAGGTGGCGTGGTACGACCGTCCGGCCTCGATACAGGCGAGCACCTCGTCCTCGCCGATCCGCAGCCGCTCGGCGATCTCGGCGGTCGTGGGGGAGCGGCCGTGAGCCGTCGTCAGGTCCTCGGTGGCGCCGTTCACCTGCACCCACAGCTCGTGCAGCCGGCGCGGCACGTGCACGGTGCGGACGTTGTCGCGGAAGTACCGCTTGATCTCGCCGACCACGGTGGGCATGGCGAAGGTGGGGAACTGCACGCCCCGGTCGGGGTCGAAGCGGTCGATCGCGTTGATCAGGCCGATGGTGCCGACCTGGACGACGTCCTCCATCGGCTCGTTGCGCGAGCGGAAGCGGGCCGCCGCGTACCGCACGAGCGGCAGGTTGGCCTCGATGAGCGCCCCGCGCACCCGGTCGTGCTCGGGGGTGCCCGGCTCCAGGTTCTTGAGCTGCCCGAAGAGCACCTGGGTGAGCGCCCGGGTGTCGGCGCCCCGGCTGCTCTGCGGTCGGGGGCGCGGGGTGTCCGCGGCGCCACCCGCCTCGTGCTGGGGCGGGACCTGAGGCGCTGTACTGGCCGGCACGTTCACGCCACCCCTTTGGCTGGTGTAGCTGGTCGACTGGGTCAACTACGGTCAAACGGTCAATTCATCCGTCAAAAGCGGTCATAGCATCACAAGACATGTCCACTGTGTGCAAGCACCGCATAACCACGTGTTGAAGGCATGGTGGAGGAAAAACCGGAGGCCAGAGGCGCGCTGAGCCGCAACGCGCGAGACCCCCCGCCCGGACGGCGGGGGGTCTCGACGACGTACGGCCGGTGAAGGGCCTAGAAGGGGTAGTCCGCGATCACCCAGGTGGAGAACTCGCGCCACAGCGCGACCCCGGCCTGGTGCGCCGGATGGTCGAGGTACCGCTGGAGCGCCTCCAGGTCCTCGACGGCCGAGTTGATCGCGAAGTCGTAGGCGATCGGCCGCTCCGACACGTTCCAGTCGCACTCCCAGAACCGCAGCTCGTCGATCTGCCCGCCGAGCGCGCGGAACGCCTCGACGCCGGCGACGACGCGCGGGTCGTCGCGCTCGACGCCCTCGTTCAGCTTGAAGAGGACCAGATGGCGGATCACTGGAGGCTCCTAGTTGATGAGTTCCGTCATGAACTCTCCGACACCCTTGGCGGCGCTGGAAAGGCCCTCGAAGCCTATCTGGACCAGGTCCGCGGACCGGTCCGGGGACGTGATGATCGCGTACAGCACGAAGACCCCGAACGCGTAGACCGCGACTTTCCTCGCCTGGGACATCTGTCCTCCCCCTCCCGGCGCCGGGATTCGGCCTCGGCGGTGGCCCACTCTAACCGAGCCTTTATGGACCAAGGGCCCGTGCTTCGGGGTCTTTCGCCGTCCCCCGGAAGGGGGTACGGGGAGCAGGATGGATGTCGAGCCCGGCGGATCTGGCAGGAATCCGCGGGGCGCATGGAACCGGCCCGCACTGCGGGGTCCGCGCCGCGAGCTTCCCCCCTGACTGCGGCGCAGGACTTGCCGGACCGGTTCTCATCGGGGGGAGCGGCTTGTGGCCCCCATTCCGCGCCCCCCCGCGGCGCGGCGCGCCCGCCCCCCCCCGCCCCCCCCCCCGGGCGGCCGCCCCCCGGGGGGGCGCGGCCCGGCCGCCC
>NZ_JBHYKM010000089.1:0-4656 GCF_042741435.1 Streptomyces sp. NPDC058955
GGGCCACGCCCGCGGCGCGCGCGGCGGCGGCCCCCGCGCCCGCGCCGGCCGGGGCGACCCGGCCGACGAACGGCGACGGGATGACGCAGTCGGCGGCGAGCGCGTCACCGACGACACCGGCGATGGCGTCGGCGGCGGCGATCTTCATGCCCTCGGTGATCCGGGAGGCCCGGACCTGGAGCGCGCCGGCGAAGATGCCGGGGAACGCGAGGACGTTGTTGATCTGGTTGGGGTAGTCCGAACGGCCGGTGGCCACGACCGCCGCGTACTTGTGCGCGACGTCGGGGTGCACCTCGGGGTTCGGGTTGGCCATGGCGAAGACGAAGGCGTCCTTGGCCATGGAGGCGACGGCGGCCTCGGGGACCGTACCGCCGGAGACGCCGATGAAGACGTCGGCGCCGGCGAGGGCGGTCTCCAGGGAGCCGGAGAGGCCGGCCTTGTTGGTGAGCCCGGCGATCTCGCGCTTGACGTCGGTGAGGTCCTCGCGGTCGCTGCTGACGACGCCCTTGCGGTCGGCGACGCAGACGTCGCCGATGCCGGCCGCCAGCAGGAACTTGGCGATGGCCACGCCGGCCGCGCCCGCGCCGGAGATGACGGCGCGCAGGTCGCCGAGGGTCCGGCCGGTCAGCTTCGCCGCGTTCCGCAGGGCGGCGAGGGTGACGATGGCGGTGCCGTGCTGGTCGTCGTGGAAGACCGGGATGTCGAGGCGCTCCTGGAGCTTGCGCTCGATCTCGAAGCACCGCGGCGCCGAGATGTCCTCCAGGTTCACGCCGCCGAAGGACGGGGCGAGCCGGACGACGGTGTCGACGATCTCGTCGGTGTCGGTGGTCGCGAGGGCGATCGGGACGGCGTCCACGCCGCCGAACTGCTTGAAGAGGATCGCCTTGCCCTCCATCACCGGGAGGGAGGCCTCCGGGCCGATGTCGCCGAGGCCGAGCACCGCGGTGCCGTCGGTGACGACGGCGACGACCTGGGACTTCCACGTGTAGTCGTGGACCAGCTCGGGCTGCTCGGCGATGGCGGTGCACACCTTGGCGACGCCGGGGGTGTACGCGAGGGACAGGTCGTCCTTGTTGCGGACGGGGACGGTGGCCTGGATGGCCATCTTGCCGCCGCGGTGGAGGGCGAAAGCCGGGTCGAAGGGCTCCTCGGGAGCTCCTTCCGTACCGCTCTCGCTGCGAGGATTGACGATCTCCGCTGCCATGTGGGTGAGACCCCTTATGTCTGTTGTCGAGGGTTGCCGCTCCTGGTGTGGAGCGGTGGGCGGGTCCCGCGGCCGCCGTGTCGGGCAGCCGCGCGGGCGCGCCGCACAACGCGCCCTGAGCCCCGGATGAGGGGTGTAAGGATCCTTCTTACCGGACAGGGGGTCCCGCAGACGAGTCCGTATCCCCTCGGTGACACGACTCATACGTACTGCTTCCGGACGCGGACGGAGAACGACTCGTCACCCGATATCAGGAAACATGACGGCAGCGCCCGTTTGGCTCTCTTCGTGCCGTCCGAATGGCGAGATCTACCGCAGATTCTTCGGCGAAACGGGAAGGGTACGAAAGATGATCCGGCCTTGATGTACCGGCCTGTCGGGGTTCGGGCGCGACCCGTTACCCGATTTTGACATCCGTGGCCGTCGGTTTGAGGCAGTCCGAATGGCAAGATGCCGTAATCACACGAGGTCGCGACACTCGAAGATGCGTACGCGACCATTGGCAACGCCTATGGCAACTCCCTCATACGCCGGAGGATCCCGACCATGACCGCACGCTCCACGCGCTGTACGACCGCTGCCAAGACCCGCACGTCCCGTCTTGCCGCGGTCGCCGCCATCGCGGTCGCCGGCTCCGTGCTGCTGACCGCCTGCGGCGACCAGACGGACAGCGGTTCCACGAAGGAGGGCGGCACCGCCGCCAACTCCGCCCCGCTCTTCTCCAAGCTGCCCGCCGACATCCAGAAGGCCGGCGTCATCAAGGTCGGCACGGACGCCTCCTACGCTCCGATGGAGTTCACCCAGGACGGCAAGATCGTCGGCGTCGACCCCGACATCGCCGCCGCCCTCTCCAAGCAGCTCGGCGTGAAGTTCGAGTTCACCTCGGGCACCTTCGACGGCCTGATCACCTCCCTGGAGACCGGCCGCCAGGACATCGTCATGTCCTCCATGACGGACAACAAGAAGCGCCAGGAGGGCCTGGACGACAACGGGAAGAAGATCGGCAAGGGCGTCGACTTCGTCGACTACTTCTCCTCCGGCGTCTCCCTGCTGGTCAAGAAGGGCAACCCGCAGGGCGTGAACTCCCTCGACGACCTCTGCGGCAAGACCGTCGCCGTCCAGCGCGGCACGATCTACGAGGACACCTTCAAGGCCCAGGCCACGAAGTGCGGCTCGAACAAGCTCACGATCCAGGCGTTCGACACCGACGCCGAGGCCCAGACCCGCGTGAAGGCCGGCGGCGCGGTCGCCGACCTGAACGACTACCCGGTCGCCGCGTACATCGCGAAGACCTCCGGCGGCGGCAACGACTTCGAGGTCGTCGGCAACCAGACCGACGTCGGCCTCATGGGCATCGCCGTCTCCAAGGACAAGACCCAGCTGCGCGACGCCATCAAGGAAGCGCTCGACGCCAGCATCAAGGACGGCACCTACGCCGAGGCCCTGAAGAAGTGGGACGTCGAGGGCAGCGCGGTCAAGTCGGCCACCATCAACGCCGGCAAGTGACCCGCCCGCTCCCCCTCGCACCACTGAAGGGCAGTCGTGATGACTGACAAGATCAGCAAGGACCCGGCCGCCACGCCGGCCGGGTCCGGCCCCTCGGGCACGCCGTACGAGGCGATCAAGGCCGTCCCGGTCCGGCACTACGGCCGCTGGATCAGCGGCGTCGTGGTCGTGGCCCTCCTCGGCTGGCTCGTCTACGCCTTCTCCCAGGGCAACATCATCTGGGCGACGGTCGGAGACAAGCTGTTCGACTCCTCGGTCCTCACGGGCCTGTGGAAGACGGTCCTCATCAGCATCACGGCGATGGCGCTGGGCCTCGTGCTCGGCATCGTCTTCGCCGTGATGCGGCTGTCGAAGAACCCGGTCACCGGAGCCGTCGCCTGGCTCTACATCTGGTTCTTCCGCGGCACCCCGGTCTACGTCCAGCTGCTCGTCTGGTTCAACCTGGCCCTGATCTTCGAGTACATCAACCTCGGACCGATCTACAAGGACGAGACCTCGCAGGTCCTGACCCCGTTCATGGTGGCCCTGCTGGGCCTCGGCCTGAACGAGGGCGCGTACATGGCGGAGATCGTCCGCGCCGGCATCCAGTCGGTCGACGAGGGCCAGACCGAGGCGGCGCACGCGCTCGGCATGTCGCAGACGAAGACCATGCGCCGGATCGTGCTGCCGCAGGCGATGCGCGTGATCGTGCCGCCGACGGGCAACGAGTTCATCAACATGCTCAAGACCTCGTCGCTGGTCTCGGCGGTGCAGTACACGGAGCTGCTCCGCGCCTCGTCGAACATCGGCTCCACGTCCGGCGCCGTGATGGAGATGCTCTTCGTCGCGTCCATCTGGTACCTGGCGCTGACCAGCGTCTTCAGCGTCGGTCAGTACTACCTGGAGCGCCGTTTCGCCCGCGGTTCGACGCGTAACCTGCCGCCCACCCCGTGGCAGCGGGTCAAGACGAACCTCACCACGTTCAAGCGTTCCCCGGAGGCATCGGCATGACCGGCGAGCTCATGGTCAAGGCGGAGGGCGTCCACAAGTCCTACGGCGCCGCCCACATCCTCCGCGGCATCGACCTGGAGGTCCGCAGCGGAGAGGTCTTCTGCCTGGTCGGCCCGTCCGGCTCCGGCAAGTCGACCTTCCTGCGCTGCATCAACCACCTGGAGCGGATCGACGGCGGCCGCCTCTCGGTCGACGGCCAGCTGGTCGGCTACCGCCAGAAGGGCGACAAGCTCTACGAGCTGAAGGACAGCGAGGTCGCGACCCAGCGCCGCGACATCGGCATGGTCTTCCAGCGCTTCAACCTGTTCCCCCACATGACGGCCCTGGCCAACGTGATGGAGGCACCCATCCAGGTGAAGGGCGAGTCCAAGGCGGTCGCCCGCGAGCGGGCCGAGCGCCTGCTCGACCGGGTCGGCCTGCGGGACCGGATGGGGAACTACCCCTCGCAGCTCTCCGGCGGCCAGCAGCAGCGCGTCGCCATCGCCCGCGCGCTGGCGATGGAGCCGAAGCTGATGCTCTTCGACGAGCCCACCTCGGCGCTCGACCCGGAGCTCGTCGGTGACGTCCTCGACGTCATGCGGGACCTCGCCGAGTCGGGCATGACGATGATCGTCGTCACCCACGAGATGGGCTTCGCCCGGGAGGTCGGCGACTCGCTGGTCTTCATGGACGGCGGCGTGGTGGTCGAGTCCGGCCACCCGCGGGACGTCCTGACCAACCCGCAGCACGACCGGACGAAGGCGTTCCTGTCCAAGGTGCTGTAAGGCGTACGTGTCGTAAGGCGTACCTGCTGCAAGGCGTACGTGCTGCAAGACGTACGTGCCGCAAGGCGTAGGGAGAGGGGGGGGGGGGGGCCGGGGGGCCCCCCCCCCCCCCCCCCCCCCCCCCGCCGACCCCCCCCCCCCCAGCACGGGGGTCGAGGGGGGGGCCCAGAACCGGCGGGGCCGGCCCGAAGC
>NZ_JBHYKM010000089.1:4666-30664 GCF_042741435.1 Streptomyces sp. NPDC058955
TTGATCTCTCCGCTCTCCTCCCTCAAGCCGGTGATGACTTAACCCCCAAGCGCCCGCTGGCTCTGGGGCGGGGGGGGGCGGGGGGCGGCCCCCCCCCCCCGCCCCTCCCTCGCGTCCCGGCCTACTTCACGGCCAGCAGCAGGGTGTCCGAGGGCGAGCACCAGACCGGGCGGGCCTCGCCGAAGCCGGCCGCGCGCAGGGTGTCGGCGTGCCAGCCGGCCGAGGGCATGTCGCCGTCGGCGTGCTCGCCGTAGATCTCGAAGCGGCGGGCGGTGGGCTCGGCGAGGACCGGGTCCTTCGCGGCGAGCGCCCACCACTCGGCCCAGTCGAGGACCCCGGCGGCCTTCTCCTCGTCCATCCGGGCGTGCCGCTGGGCCCGCTCGGCGGCGTTGATCCGCGGGGTGGCCGGGTCGATCATGTGGTCGGCGTTCATGAAGACCCCGCCGTCCCGGACGAGCCCGGCGACCTGCCCGTACAGGGCGGCCAGCGGCTCGCTGTGGAGCCAGTGCAGGGCGGTGGCGGTCAGGACGGCGTCGTACGTGTCGTACGGCAGCGCCTTCGTCCACTGGGGGTCCTTGAGGTCGGCCGTCACGAAGGTGACGCGCCCGTCGCCCTCGAAGGTGCCGCGGGCGATGGCGAGCAGCGCGGGGTCGAGGTCGACACCCGTGGAGACCGCGCCCGGGAACCTCCGGAGGAGCCTGTCCGTGATACTTCCCGTACCGCAGGCGAGGTCGAGGACGCGGGGCTCCGGTCCCACCAGTGCCTCGACCATGTCGAGCATGACGCGGAACCGCTCCTCGCGGTCCGGCATGTACCACTCCTGCTGGCGGTCCCAGCTCCGCTGCCAGCCCGCCCAGTCGGTGTCGCCCATGTCCGTACCCTCCGTCGTCGACGCCACAGAAAACCCGAGAACGTAATACCCTCAGATGGGGAACACCAGTTACCCCCTCGACGCCGACCCTAGCCCGCCACCGTAAGGACTACAAGTGGAACTGGCCTATTACTCGGATTACGCCGTGCGCCTCGTCAACACCGAGGAGCCGGCCCGCGGCAGGGACGGCCTCACCACGGTCGAGGTGCTCAAGGAACTCTTCGGCCCCGCCACCCAGATGGCCCGTCGGGTCACCGAGGCCGACCTGCCCCGGTTCCGCACCATCCGCACCCGGCTGCGGGCCGTCTTCACCGCGGCCGACGAGGGCGACCACACCGGCGCGGTCGACCTGCTGAACTCGCTGCTCCTGGAGTTCCCGGTCAGCCCGCAGATCTCCGGCCACGACACCCTCGACGAGGAGGGCCGGCCGCGCTGGCACATGCACCTCGCCGACCACTCGTCCAACGCGACCGCCGGATACGCGGCCATCTCCGCCATGGGGCTCGCCTTCCATCTGACGGAGTTCGGCGCCGACCGGCTCGGCCTCTGCCAGGCCCCGCCCTGCCGCAACGCCTACCTCGACACCTCCA
Organism: Streptomyces sp. NPDC058955; assembly: GCF_042741435.1. Classification (NCBI taxonomy): domain Bacteria; kingdom Bacillati; phylum Actinomycetota; class Actinomycetes; order Kitasatosporales; family Streptomycetaceae; genus Streptomyces; species Streptomyces sp. NPDC058955. The sequence goes on from NZ_JBHYKM010000089.1 coordinate 6,128, forward strand.
CCAACCGCTCCCGGCGCTACTGCTCCGACCGCTGCGCCACCCGGGCCAACGTGGCCGCCTACCGGGCCCGCAAGCGCCTGGAGGCCGAACGGGCCGACCTCACCGGTCGCACCGCCGAGAACAGCCAGGAGAGCACCACCCCGGCCGAGCGCTGACGCCCCGGCGTCAACGGCCGGTACCGCGCCACCACCCGCCCGAGCACCAGCTCGGGCGGTACGGCCCCGAACACCCGGCTGTCCCCCTCGGCACCCGGATTGTCCCCGAGCACCCACCACCCCGCGTCCCGCCGCTCGACCAGCCGCTTCACGACGAGCAGATCCTGCTGGAGCGGATGACGCAGCACGACCACCTCCCCCACCGCCACACGCGCGCCGTACCGCACGAGCAGCCGGTCCCCGTGCAGCAGCGTGGGCACCATCGACACCCCCGTCACTTCGGCGATCCCGAACGGCGCCTCGGCCGCCGCGGTTGCCTCCCGCTCCACTCCTGCTCCCCTCGTCGACTCGTACACGAGTCCGATCCGTTCCCCGGACTTTTGACCTAAGCCCCAGGGGGCGCTCGCGAAAACGCCCTTCTCACCGAGTAATCTCCCACTTGAGAAGACGATCACGAGGAAGGACGGCTCAATGCTCTCCCGCCTGTTTGCCCCCAAGGTCAAGGTCAGCGCCCACTGCGACCTCCCCTGCGGCGTGTACGACCCGGCCCAGGCCCGCATCGAGGCCGAGTCCGTCAAGGCTGTCCAGGAGAAGTACCAGGCGAACGAGGACCCGCACTTCCGGGCCCGCGCCACGGTCATCAAGGAGCAGCGCGCGGAGCTCGCCAAGCACCACGTCTCGGTGCTGTGGAGCGACTACTTCAAGGCCCCGCACTTCGAGAAGTACCCCGAGCTCAACCAGCTGGTCAACGACACCCTGAAGGCCCTCTCGGCCGCCAAGGCGTCCACCGACCCGAAGACCGGCGAGAAGGCCCTCGAGCTCATCGCCGAGATCGACCGCATCTTCTGGGAGACGAAGAAGGCCTGACCTTCGCCCGGTCCCCTTCCGCACCCGGTCCGCAGGTCGCCGCATCCGGCGTCCATGGCGGGCCGGGTGCGGTCTTTTCCCGCTCGCCCAGGTGTGCCGCTGCCCGGGCCGGTGGGCAGGGGCGCGCGGCCGGGCTGGTGGGAATCCTCCAAGGCGCGCCGGACATCGTTGTGCCGGTCAAGATCACCGTGCTCGTGAGCAGGGTCGCAGACTTATGGGATGGGGCGGCCGTGGGCTGCCTGCCGTGTCCTTGTCCGTGACGACAGCTGGGGGATCACATCGTGAGCGAGCGCGTCATCGCGCCCAAGAGCCGGGGCTTCCTGTTCCTCGACTCCCATCCTGACGGCTGCCGGCAGCTGGTGGACGAGATGTGGGAGGCCGTCCCCGCGCCGGTCGCCGCCGGGGGCGAAGGGCCGGTGGCTCTGGTCATCGGCTCGTCCGCCGGGTACGGCCTGGCCGCCACGATCGCGGGCCTGGCCCGTGTCGGCATCCGCGGCATCGGCGTGTGCTTCGAGAAGGCGCCCGCGCGGCGCACCGGCACGGCCGGCTGGTACCGCACCGCCGCCACCGCCCGGCTCGCCCGGCAGCACGGGCGGGACATCGTCTTCCTCAATGGCGATGCGTTCGGCGACACGGTGAAGGAGCAGGTCGCCGACCTCCTCACCGAGCGCTTCGGGGGACGACTCGACTACCTGATCTACTCGGTGGCCGCACCGCGCCGCACCGACCCGGACACCGGCGACGTGTACGCCTCGGTCCTCAAGCCGGTCGGCTCGCCGCACACCACCAAGACCCTCGTCTTCGACGAGCACGGCGCCCCGGAGGTGAAGGAGGTCACCGCCGCGCCGGCCGAAGGCGACGACATCGAGCAGACGGTGGCGGTGATGGGCGGCACCGACTGGGAGCGGTGGATCACGTTCCTGGCGGACCGGTCCCTGCTCGCCGAGGGCTTCACCACCGCCGCCCTGTCCTACATCGGCTCGCCGCTCACCGCGGCGATCTACCGACAGGGCACCATCGGCGCCGCGAAGTCCCATCTGGAAGCCACCGCGCGCACGTTGGACGAGCGCCTCGGCAAGACCGTCGGCGGCCGGGCCGTGACCTCGGTGAACGCCGCCGCCGTCACCCAGTCCTCCACCGCCATCCCCGGCATCGCCCTGTACGTCGGACTGCTGCGCGGCGTCCTCGGCGATGCCATGGTGGCCCCGATCGGTCAGCTGGTGGAGCTGTGGGACCGGCTGACCGGCGCCCGCCCCCTCGACCTCGACGACGAGGGCCGGGTCCGCCTCGACACCTGGGAACTCGACCCCGCCGTGCAGAACGCCGTCGCCGAACGCTGGAGCACCGCCACCAGCGACACCATCGTCGGACTCGCCGACCTCGACTGGTTCGGCGACGAGGTCCGCCGCCTCTACGGCTTCTCCGTCCCCGGCATCGACTACACCGCCGCCGTCGAGACCGACGTCCCCTGGCCCGCCCCCACCGTCTGACCCGCTCCAGGAGCGGCCCCGCCACCGCTCCGACAGGGGCCCTGCCGTCACGCGCGGTGGGGCCCCTTCGTCATGCCGGGGTGCCGGGGAGGCAGGGGGGTGCGGTGCCGCCGGCGTGGAGCCAGGCGCGGTAGGGGGGTGCGCGGTGGGCCGCCTCGCGGTAGGCGTCGGCGAGGGTGGCGTGGAGGGGGGTCAGGGGGGTGGTGGGGCGGGCGTAGAGGAGGAGGCGGACGGCGAGGGGGTCGCCGCGGAGGGGGCGGACCGCCAGGTCCTCGCGGGGGACCGAGGTCGGCTGGCAGGGGGCCACCGCCTCGCCGAGCGCGATCAGGGAGGCGGCGGAGTGGTAGTCGCCGTGCAGGAGGGGCGGGTCGATACCGGCGGCCGTCAGGACGCGGCGCAGCCCGTCCCATTCGCCGTCCACGGTCGGGTCGACCATCCAGTGGTCGTGGGCCAGGTCCGCGAGGTCCACCACCGGCCGGGCGGCGGCCGGGTGGGACGGCGAGAGGGAGACGAACTGGGGCTCGCGGGCGACGAGGACGCGGTGCTCCAGGCCGTCGGGGACGTCGAGGGGGCTGCCCTCGACCTCGTGGACGAAGGCCACGTCCAGGCGGCCGGCCGCCACCTCGCGCAGCAGCGTCCGCGCGGAGACGTCGACGCGCAGGCCGACGTCCGTGCCGGGGTAGCGGGCGCGCAGCCGCCGGAGCCAGCCCGCCAGGGCCCGGCTCGCGGTGGAGCCGACGCGGAGCCGGGGGCCGTCGGCGCGGGCCGCCTCGGCGCGGGTCTCGGTGACGAGCGCGGCCATGCCGTCGACGAGCGGCCGGGCGCGGGTGAGGACGGAGCGGCCGAGCGGGGTGGGGCGGCAGCCGGTGCGGCCCCGGGCGAAGAGCTCGGCGCCGAGCGCGTTCTCGATGCGGCGCAGCTGGGTGGTCAGGGAGGGCTGGCTCATGCCGAGCTGCCGCGCCGCCTTGTGCAGGCTGCCCGTGTCCGCGATGGCGCAGAGCGCGCGCAGATGTCTCACCTCCAGCTCCATGGACCGAGCGTAGGGCGGGGTTCCGGCCCCGCACCAGACGCCCGGATCCGCTCAACTGCCCTGAAAATCACGCCAATTGGGGAGTCGAGGAGGGGGGTGATGTGGTCGCGCTATCGGGGAGTGCGTTCTTCCCGGCGGGCTCGCGCGCCCCGAGACTCTCTCCCGACCCCGATCAGGAGGAGCCCCCCATGCGACACCCCAAGGTCCTCACCCGTACCCTGACCGCCGCCCTCGGGCTCGGTCTCGCGGTCTCGCTCGGCGCCGCCGCCCCGGCCGGCGCCGCGCCCGACACCACGGCGAACGCGTATGCCGCCTACGCCGGTTCGGCCGAGGAGGCCAGGGCGAACCAGGCGTTCTTCGACGCCGTCATGGCGTCGGTGGCGAAGAAGCGGGCCGCGAACCCGAGCGCCACCGCGGCCGTCACGGTCGTCTACAGCGCCGCCAACGCCCCCAGCTTCCGCACCCAGATCGCCCGCTCCACCCAGATATGGAACAGCTCGGTGGTGAACGTGCGGCTCGTCGAGGGCAGCAACCCGGACTTCCGCTACTACGAGGGGAACGACTCCCGGGGCTCGTACGCGAGCACCGACGGGCACGGGAGCGGCTACATCTTCCTCGACTACCGGCAGAACCAGCAGTACAACTCCACCCGGGTGACCGCCCACGAGACCGGGCACGTGCTCGGGCTGCCGGACCACTACAGCGGTCCGTGCAGCGAGTTGATGTCGGGCGGCGGTCCCGGCACGTCCTGCCAGAACGCCACCCCGAACTCCCAGGAGCGGGCCCGCGTCGACCAGTTGTGGCGCTACGGGCTCGCTTCCGCCTTCAAGGGCTGACGGGTTCCGCCTTCAAGGGCCGGCGGGTCCCGCTTTCAAGGGCCGCGACAGGTCCCGCCTTCAAGGGCCGGCGGGTCCCGTCGTCACACGGCCGACAGGAGCCGCCGGCCGAAGTCGGCACCCTCGGGGAGCTGACGGCGCAGCCGGGCCAGCGCGCCCTCGAAGTCGCCGCCGGCGACGACCGCCTCGAAGGCGGTGCCGCCGTAGTGCAGGGTCAGGCTGAGATCGGCGCGCTCGCCGAGGGTGAGCAGGCAGCTGAGCGTGGCCTGTTGGGCGGTTCCGTCGGTGACGACGGGGAGCGGCAGGTCCCACTCCAGCACGCAGCCGGTGAGGGCTTCCCCGCCCTCGCCGGCGGCGGTGAGCGCGGCGAAGCTCGCGCCCGTGTACTCGATTCCCCTGACCCGGACGGTGACCCGTCCGCCGTCGGCCGTGATGACGATCGCTTCCGCACCGCGGCGGTCCCGGTACCAACCGGTCCAGACTTCTGTCGACTCCGATGACATGCGCGGACTGTAGCGGTATGACCGGCTCCGGCGCGCGGCCGGTCACCCCGGGGCCGGACTTCTCCCGTTCTCGCCGTTCTTGCCGGTGACCTGCGTGGTAGTGGCTTCCGTGCCGTCCGGGTCCGGCGCCTCGAAGAGCGGGCAGTCGGGGTTGCGGCACGCCTGGACCTCCCACTCCGGCACCCAGGCCCCGAGGACCTTGTGCCGGGTGGCAACGGTGGCACGGGGGTGCCCGCAGGCCGGGCAGAGCGGCACGGCCAGCGGGTCCCTCAGCGTGCGGGGGGTCTCCTCGCCCATGCCTCCAGGGTAGGCCGCCCCGCCGCGGGCCGCCCGCTACCGCTTCCTGGTGTACGTACGGACCAGCACGCCGTTGTCGAAGGCGCGGACGGCGCCGAGCGTGAAGTCCCGGGGCTCGAAGCCGGCGCCGAACATCGGCATGCCGGAGCCGTAGACCTGCGGGTAGGTCTTGATGACCAGCTCGTCGATCTCCTCGATGAGCTCGCCGGCGACGGTGGAGCCGCCGCAGAGCCAGATGCCGAGTCCGCCGTCCTCGGCCTTGAGCTCCCGGACGCGGCCGACGAGGTCGTCGGCGATCAGCTCGACGTTCGGGTCGGGCGACTCGGTGAGCGAGCGGGTAGCGACGTACTCGCGGAGGTGGGCGTACGGGCTGGTGACGCCGGCGTCCAGGCCGATCCGGTACGAGCCGAGGCCCTGGATCACGGTGTCGTAGTGGCGGTTCGGGGTGCCGGGCTCGATGCCGACGACGGGCCATCCGGGCGCGGCGACGGTCTCGGGGTACTCGGTCTTGAGGAACTCCAGGTACTCGCCCATGACGTAGGAGTACGTGGAGGTGGCGTCGCCCTTCGGGTCTCCGATGAAGCCGTCGATCGTGCAGGCGACGAAGTAGGTGAGCTTGCGCAAACCGGGTCCTGATTCTGTCGGGGGCGTGACCGCGAGCGCGACCACGACAGACATAGTGCTTCATCTGTAGTGGTCGCGCAACCCCGAAACGGGCCCCGGTTCTCAGCGGGTCCTGCGGGTCACGAACTCCGCGAGCGCCAGCAGGTCCTCGGCCGCCGTGAGGTCCGGCACCGCGCGCGCCAGGTGCTCGACGGCCCGGCCCATCCGGTCGGCGGCCTGGGCCTGTGCCCAGTCCCGGCCGCCGGCCCGCTCCACGGCGTCGGCCGCGGCCCGCACCGCCCGCTCGTCCAGGACCTCGCGGGCGTACAGCTCGGCCAGTTCCTCGCCGGCGGGCGTGCCGGAGGTGAGCGCCGCGACCACGGGCAGCGACTTCTTGCGGGCGACGAGGTCGGCGCCGGCCGGCTTGCCGGTGCGGTCCGGGTCGCCCCAGATGCCGATGAGGTCGTCGATCAGCTGGAAGGCGAGCCCGGCCTCGCGACCGAAGGAGTCGAGCGCGGCGACCTCCTCCTCCCCCGCGCCCGCGTAGAGCGCGCCGAGGGCGCAGGAGCAGCCCAGCAGGGCTCCGGTCTTGGCGGTGGCCATGGCGAGGCACTCGTCGAGGGAGACCTCGCGGGGGCCGCGCGACTCGAAGGCGCAGTCGGCCTGCTGGCCGGCGCAGAGCTCGATGACGCAGGCGGCGAGGCGCGCGGTGGCCGCCGCGGCGGCGGGGTGCGGGTCCTCGGCGAGCAGCCGGAGCGCGAGCGCGTTCATGGCGTCGCCGGCCATCAGGGCGTCGGGGATGCCGAAGACGGTCCAGGCGGTGGGCCGGTGACGGCGGGTCGGGTCCTCGTCGACGATGTCGTCGTGGAGCAGGGTGAAGTTGTGGGCCAGCTCGACGGCCGCGGCCGCCTTCACCGCCTGGGTCTCCTCGGCGCCCAGCGCGCGGGCGGCGGCGAGCACCAGGGCGGGGCGGATCGCCTTGCCGGCCTGGCCCGCGGCGGGGCTGCCGTCGGCGTCCTCCCAGCCGAAGTGGTACATCGCCACCCGGCGCACCGAGCCGGGCAGGGTCTCGACGGTGGAGCGGATCTGGGGGTCCACGGCGGTCCTCGTCCGGTCGAGGAGCGCCACGGCGCCCGGCCCGTCGGTGACGGGATCCGCGGTCGTCAGCGTCACGGTCTTGGTCGTCCTTCTTCGCGGCGGACCGCGCGGCGGGGCGCGCGGTCCGGTGGGGCGGTGGGCGGTCGGCCGGGGCGGTCAGTGCCGGCGGCTGATCTCGACGTTCTCCAGGACGCCGAGCGCGTCGGGCACGAGGACCGCCGCGGAGTAGTAGGTGGTGACCAGGTAGGACGTGATCGCCTGCTCGTCGATGCCCATGAAGCGGACGGAGAGGCCGGGCTCGACCTCGTCCGGGAGGCCGGTCTGGTGCAGGCCGACGACGCCCTGGTCGGACTCGCCGGTGCGCATGCAGAGGATCGAGCTGGTGCCGGCGGCGGTCACCGGGATCTTGTCGCAGGGGAGGATCGGGACCCCGCGCCAGGTCTGGACGCGGGTGCCGCCCATGTCGACGGTGTCCGGCACCAGGCCCCGCCGGTTGAGCTCGCGGCCGATGGCGGCGATGGCCTTCGGGTGGGCGAGGAAGAGCTTGGAGTCGCGGCGGCGGGAGAGCAGCTCGTCGAGGTCGTCGGGGCCGGGGACGCCGTCGTGCGGCTGGATCCGCTGCCCGTAGTCGCAGTTGGCGAGGAGGCCGAACTCCTTGTTGTTGACGAGCTCGTGCTCCTGGCGCTCGCGGAGCGCCTCGACCGTGAGCCGCAGCTGGTGCTCGGTCTGGTTCATCGGGTGGTTGTAGAGGTCCGCCACGCGCGTGTGGACCTTGAGCACGGTCTGGGCGAGGCTCAGCTCGTACTCGCGCGGGGCGGGCTCGTAGTCCACGAAGGTGTGCGGGACGACGGCCTCGCCGACATGGCCGGCGGAGACGGCGATGTCGGCTTCCCCGTAGGCGTTGACGGACCGCTCGGGGCGGCCGGCGACCTCGGCGAGGTGGGAGGCGAGCGAGCCGGCGCGGGCGGCCAGCGCGGTCACGTCGGCGCGGGTGAGCTCCAGGACCGTGCAGGCGGTCGCGGCGCGGGCGGTCCACTGCCAGGTGGCGTCCTCGGAGAGGAGGGAGTCCTCGCCGAAGTAGGAGCCGTCGGCGAGGACGCCGAGCACCGTCTCGTCGCCGTAGGGCCCCTCGCCGATCCGCTCGACGCGGCCGTGGGCGAGGAGGTGGACGCGGTCGGCGGGGGCGCCGGCGAGGGCGATGACCTCGCCGGCGGCGAACGCGCGCTGGACGCAGCGGGCCGCGAGCTCGCCGAGGGCGGCCTCGTCCTCGTATCCGCGCAGGGCCGGCAGCTCGCCGAGCTCGGCGGGGATCACGGCGACCCGCTCGCCGGTCTGGACGAAGGTGACCCGGCCGTCGCCCACCGAGTGGCTGAGCCGCCGGTTGACCCGGTAGGCACCGCCCTTCGTCTCGACCCAGGGCAGCGTCCGCAGCAGCCAGCGGGAGGTGATCTCCTGCATCTGCGGGGCCGACTTGCTGGTCGAGGCGAGGTTCCGCGCGGCGGCGGTGCCGAGACTCTGCTGCGGGGCCTGTCGCTCCTCGTCGAGGACCTCGGCGCCGACCGGACCAACGGACATGGAACTCCCTCTCGTACGTCTGACTTGCGAATGAAAGCCTGTCAGCACGGAGCGTGGCCGCGCCACTACACAATCGGGTGGGACTGTTCGGCGATCTTCGGGGCATGTCGCCCGATTTCCCTCCGGACGGTGGAGCGCGCGACCCGGCCGGGCTGTCCGGATCGGCTCGCACACGGCCCGAACGGATGGCAGCGGAGGGACGGACTCCGGTACTCCGGAGACCCGGTCCGTTCCGTAGGAAGGAGCACGCCATGGCCGTTCCGCTGTCCGCGAGCAGGATCCTCGGCGCACTGCGCGGCGAGGGGCTGTCGGTCGTCGAGGTCGGCGACTGGACCACCCACAACAGGAACCACAAGGGCCCCTGGGGGCCGGTGCACGGGGTGATGGTGCACCACACCGTCACCCGGGGCACCGCGCAGACCGTCCGCATCTGCCGGGACGGTTACGCGGGGCTGCCGGGCCCGCTCTGCCACGGCGTGATCGCCAAGGACGGCACGGTCCACCTGGTCGGCCACGGGCGGGCCAACCACGCCGGGCTCGGCGACGACGAAGTGCTGCGGGCGGTGATCGCCGAGCAGCGGCTGCCGGTCGACGACGAGGCCACCACCGACGGCAACCGGCACTTCTACGGCTTCGAGTGCGAGAACCTGGGCGACGGCGAGGACCCCTGGCCCAAGGTGCAGCTGGAGGCGATCGCGAAGGCGTCGGCGGCGCTCTGCCGGGCGCACGGCTGGACCCAGCGCTCGGTCATCGGGCACCGGGAGTGGCAGCCGGGGAAGGTGGACCCGCGCGGCTTCTCCATGGCCTCGATGCGCGAGCGGATCGCCGACCTGCTGCGCTGACCCCCACCGAGGCGCGCGTACGCGGGAGCCGGGCCCCCACGCGTGCGGGGCCCGGCTCCCACACGCGCGTACGGGCCCGGCCGACCCGACCCCGCGCGCGTACAGGCCCGGCGACCCCGCGCGCGTACGAGCCCGGCCGACCCCACGCGCGCGTACGCGACGGGCCCCGGCTCCCGGGGCTCCCGCCGCCCGCGAGAATGGCCGGGTGGACACGTACGACCTCTCCGCCCTGCGGCCCCGGCTCCCCTCGCCCCTGGAGCCGGTGGAGGACGAGCGGTTCGCCCGGCACGGGCTGACGCTGCTGCTCAAGCGGGACGACCTCATCCACCCCGACCTGCCCGGCAACAAGTGGCGCAAGCTCGCGCTCAATCTGCGCGCCGCCGCCGGGCGGCCGGTGCTGACCTTCGGCGGCGCCTACTCCAACCACCTGCGGGCCACCGCCGCCGCCGGCCGGCTGCTGGGCTTCCCCACCCTCGGGATCGTGCGCGGCGACGAGCTGGCGGGCCGGCCGCTGAACCCCTCGCTGGCGCGGTGCGCGGCGGACGGGATGCGGCTGGAGTTCGTGGACCGCGCCACGTACCGGGCGAAGCACGAGCCGGCGGTGCTGGCGGCCCTCCTCGACCGGGCCCCGGAGGGCGCCTACGTGGTCCCCGAGGGCGGCAGCAACGCCCTCGCGGTGGAGGGGTGCACGGCGCTCGGGCGGGAGCTGTCCGGGCGCGCGGACGTGGCCGCGGTGGCCTGCGGCACCGGCGGCACCCTGGCGGGCCTCGCCGCCGGCTTCGACGGCCGGACGCTGGGGGTGCCGGTCCTGAAGGGCGGTTTCCTCGGCGGGGAGGTGCGGGCCCTCCAGGAGGCCGCCTTCGGCGGCCCGCGCGGGGACTGGCTGCTGGACGAGCGGTTCCACTGCGGCGGCTACGGTCGGACGACCCCGGCGCTCGACGCGTTCGCACAGGACTTCGAGGCGCGGCATGGACTCGCCATCGAGCGGCTGTATGTCGCCAAAATGCTCCTCGCGCTGGTGTCCCTCGCCGAGGAGGGCGCCTTCCCGCCGGGGGCCCGGATCGCCGCCGTGATCACCGGGTCCGGGAACGGCTAGCCGGTCTCCTCGCGGTAGGCGGCGGCCTCCTCCAGGTCGAGCCGGCGCAGCAGGCTGCGCATCATCTCGTCGTCGATCCGGCGCGCGTCGCGCAGCTGGACGAAGACCTCGCGCTCGGCCTCGATCATCTCCCGGGAGAGGCGGCGGTAGGTGTCGTCCGCGGTCTCGCCGGTGAGTTCGTTGACCGCGCCGAGGCGCTCCCAGACGCTGTTGCGGCGGCGCTCCAGGACGGTGCGGAGGCGGTCGGCGAGCGGGCCGGGCAGGGCGTTGCGCTCGTCGGCGAGGAGCTCCTCCAGGCGGGCCTCGGCGGCCCGGGACGCCTCGCTCTGGGCCTGCGCCTCGGCGAGCGTCTCCTGGTAGCGGTCGCGGCCGGGGAGCTTCAGGGCGCGGATCAGCGGGGGCAGGGTGAGGCCCTGGACGACGAGGGTGCCGATGACGGTGGTGAAGGTGAGGAAGAGGACGAGGTTGCGGGCGGGGAACTCGACGCCGTCGGTGGCGACGGGGATGGAGAAGGCGATCGCGAGGGAGACCACCCCGCGCATGCCGGCCCAGCCGACGACCACCGGCGCCTTCCAGTCGACGCCCGGCTCGCGCTCCCGGACCCGGGCGGAGAGCCAGCGGGGCAGGAAGGTGGCCGGGAAGACCCAGACGAAGCGGACCACGACGACGAAGACGAAGACCCCGAAGGCGTACCAGACGGCCTCCCCGATGCTGTACGGGCCGAGCTCCCGGACCACGTACGGCAGCTGGAGGCCGATCAGGGCGAAGACGGCGGACTCCAGGACGAAGGCGACCATCTTCCACACGGCCTCCTCCTGGAGGCGGGTGGCGAAGTCGACCTTCCACGCCTTGTGCCCGAGGAAGAGGCCGACCACGACGACGGCCAGCACCCCGGAGGCGTGGACCTCCTCGGCCGCCGCGTAGGCGATGAAGGGGATGAGGAGGGAGAGGGTGTTCTGGAGGAGGGGTTCGGTGAGCCGGGTCCGCATCCAGTGGATGGGCACCATCAGGAGCAGGCCGACGCCGACGCCGCCGATCGCCGCGAGGGCGAACTCGCCGAGGCCGCCCGCCCAGCTGATGCCCTCGCCGACGGCGGCGGCGAGGGCGACCTTGTAGGCGGTGATCGCGGTGGCGTCGTTCACCAGGGACTCGCCCTGGAGGATCGTGGTGATCCGGTGGGGCAGGCCGAGGCGGCGGGCGATGGCGGTGGCGGCCACCGCGTCCGGCGGGGCGATCACCGCGCCGAGGACGAGGGCGGCGGTGAGCGGCAGGTCGGGGACGAGGACGTACGCGAGCCAGCCGACGGCCACGGTGGCGAAGAGGACGTAGCCGACGGAGAGCAGCGCGACGGGCCGGATGTTGGCCCGCAGGTCCAGGTAGGAGGAGTCGACGGCGGCCGTGTAGAGCAGCGGCGGGAGGATCAGCGGCAGCACGATGTGCGGGTCGAGGGTGTAGTCGGGGACCCCGGGGGCGTACGAGGCGGCCAGGCCGACCGCGACGAGGAGGAGCGGCGCCGGTACGGGGGTGCGGCGGGCGAGCCCCGCCACCGCCGCGCTCGCCGCCACCAGTGCCACCAGCCGCAGTGCGTCCATGCCGCCCCTCCACCGTCCCGTCTCGCCGTTCGTCCCGCCCGTCCGGTACGGGGCGTGCGCCACGTACCCTGGCCATCATGATCGAGTGCCAGCACGTAGCAGAAATGCCGCGCCCCGAGCCGGCCCCGCTCCACGAGACGTGCCCCGAGTGCCTGGCCGACGGGACGAACCCGGTGCAGCTCCGGCTCTGTCTGACCTGCGGGCACGTGGGCTGCTGCGACTCCTCGCAGGGGCGGCACGCGACCGGCCACTTCGGCGCGACCGGGCACCCGGTGATGCGGACCTTCGAGCCGGGCGAGGCGTGGCGCTGGTGCTTCGTGGACGAGGCGCTGGTCTGAGCCGGAGCGGTCCGCGTGCGGCGGCGCGGTTCGACGGGCGGGCCGGTGGGTACGTCACCCCTCCGCCGGTCGCCGGTTTTTGGCCCCCGCACACCCCTGGCCACCGTCCGCGCCCATGGGCCTACCATGAGTGACGGGCCGGGATCGGGGGCCCGGGGGCTTGCGGCGACACGGCAGGATGGATCGCGATAGCGTCACGGCGGACCGCGCAGCCCCTGCGTGACCGCGCCCGGTCCGGGGGCCTTCCCCCGGGCCCCGAATGAGCTTGTGCCACCTTGGAGGTGAGGGTGTCCCAGATCGCAGGCGAGCCCGGGACCCAGGACTTCGTGGAAGTCCGGCTGCCCGCTGCGGGTGCCTATCTGTCCGTGCTGCGTACGGCCACGGCCGGTCTCGCGGCGCGCTTGGACTTCACCCTCGACGAGATCGAGGACTTGCGGATCGCGGTGGACGAGGCGTGCGCGATCCTGCTCCAGCAGGCGGTGCCCGGCTCGGTCCTGAGCTGCGTCTTCCGGCTGGTGGACGACTCCCTCGACGTGACCGTGTCCGCGCCGACGACGGACGGCCGGGCGCCCGAGCGGGACACCTTCGCCTGGACGGTGCTGTCGGCGCTGGCCGGGAAGGTCGAGTCCTCGGTCGCGGAGGACAACACGGTCTCGATCAGCCTGTACAAACAGCGCGGCGCGGGGCCAGGCCCGGCGTGAGGAGCGGGGACGCGACGGCCGGCATCCCCGGTCAGCAGGCAGCAAGGCCGCATGAGGTCGCTACGGAGCAGCAGGCGGACCAGATGAGCGAGAGCGCGCACGAGCAGCAGCACGACGAGGCTCCCCCGGCACCGGCCCCGGACTCGGTATCGGGTCCGTCCCCGGACGGGACCGCCGAGGCCGCGGACGCGACGGACACCACCGAGGCCGCGGACGAGGCCGAGGACGCGGTGGACGCGGACGCGGCGGACGGCGAGGGTGGCGGTCACCACCCGCAGGACCGCAGCGGCGCCCGCGCGCTCTTCGTGGAGCTGCGGTCGCTGCCGGAGGGCTCCCCGGAGAAGGCCGAGCTGCGCAACCGGCTGGTACGGATGCACCTGCCGCTGGTCGAGCACCTGGCGCGGCGCTTCCGGAACCGCGGCGAGCCGCTGGACGACCTGACGCAGGTGGCGACGATCGGCCTGATCAAGTCGGTCGACCGGTTCGACCCGGAGCGGGGCGTGGAGTTCTCCACGTACGCGACGCCGACGGTGGTCGGCGAGATCAAGCGGCACTTCCGCGACAAGGGCTGGGCGGTCCGGGTGCCGCGCCGGCTCCAGGAGCTGCGGCTGTCACTGACGACGGCGACGGCGGAGCTGTCGCAGCAGCACGGACGGTCACCGACCGTGCACGAGCTGGCCGAGCGCCTGGGGATCTCCGAGGAGGAGGTCCTGGAGGGGCTCGAATCGGCGAACGCCTACTCGACGCTCTCCCTGGACGTGCCGGACACCGACGACGAGTCGCCGGCGGTCGCGGACACGCTGGGCGCGGAGGACGAGGCCCTGGAGGGGGTCGAGTACCGGGAGTCGCTCAAGCCGCTCCTGGAGGACCTGCCGCCACGGGAGAAGCGGATCCTGCTGCTGCGGTTCTTCGGGAACATGACCCAGTCGCAGATCGCGCAGGAGGTCGGCATCTCCCAGATGCACGTCTCCCGGCTGCTCGCCAGGACGCTGGCGCAGCTGCGGGAGAAGCTCCTCGTGGAGGAGTGAGGATCAGGAGGCGTCCTGGCCGGGGCGCCGGATCCCGAGCGCCTCGGTCGTGGCCGGGTTCACCAGCAGGACGAGCCCGGTCACGGCGAGCACGGCGAGCACGATGCCGTACGGGATCACGCCGTCGGACTGGAGCATCTGCCAGGCGACCGGCAGGGCGAGGACCTGGGTGATCACGGCGGGGCCGCGGCTCCAGGAGCGCAGCCGCCACAGCCCGCGGGCGGCGGCGAGCGGGATCAGTCCGAGCGCGACGAGGGTGACCCCGCCGGTCACGCCGCCGGTCAGGTCTCCGCCGTCGGCCAGCGTCCGCACCAGCATGTACACACCGCCGGCGAGGAGCCCGAGGGCCTCGACGAGGGCCACTCCCGCGGCTGCGGCCAGGCGGGCGGGGCGGGGGGTCTGCTCCGTACTGCTCATGAGAGGCAGCGTAACGGGGACGCCGGCCGCTCCGGGCCCGGGCGGGGGTGTCCGCCGACCGGGCGGGAGTGGGATCGGTACCACCGGGTAGGTACGCTGGCGGTCATGCGCGCACTTCTCGTGGTCAACCCGGCAGCCACCACCACCAGTGCCCGCACCCGTGACGTGCTGATCCACGCGCTGGCCAGCGAGATGAAGCTGGAGGCCGTCAGCACCGAGTACCGGGGGCACGCGCGGGACCTCGGCCGACGGGCGGCCGAGTCGGGCGAGATCGACCTGGTCGTGGCCCTCGGCGGCGACGGCACGGTCAACGAGGTCGTGAACGGGCTGCTGCACCACGGGCCCGACCCGGACCGGCTGCCCGGGCTCGCGGTCGTGCCGGGCGGATCGACCAATGTCTTCGCCCGCGCGCTGGGGCTGCCGAACGACGCCGTGGAGGCGACCGGCGCCCTGCTCGACGCGCTGCGTGAGCGGAGCGCCCGGACGGTGAGCCTCGGGCTCGCGTCGGGGACGCCGGACACTCCGGACGAGGAGGTGCCGGCCCGCTGGTTCACCTTCTGCGCCGGGCTCGGCTTCGATGCCGGCGTGGTCGGCCGGGTCGAACAGCAGCGCGAGCAGGGGAAGCGGTCCACCCATGCGCTCTATCTGCGCCAGGTGCTCCGCCAGTTCCTGGAGGACCCGCACCGCCGGCACGGGACGATCACCCTGGAGCGGCCCGGCGCGGAGCCGGTGGAGGACCTGGTCCTCTCCATAATCTGCAACACCTCCCCCTGGACCTACCTGGGCAATCGTCCGGTGTACGCGTCCCCGGAGGCGTCCTTCGAGACCGCGCTCGACGTCCTCGGACTGAGCCGGCTCTCCACCCCGGCGGTGGCGCGGTACGCCACCCAGCTGCTCACTTCCAGCCCCGAACGGGGCCCCCGCGGCAAGCACGCCACGACTCTGCACGACCTGACCGACTTCACCTTGCATTCGAAGGTGCCCCTCCCCCTCCAGATGGACGGAGACCACCTCGGACTGCGCACGAGCGTGACGTTCACAGGCGTACGCCGTGCACTGCGTGTGATTGTGTGAGTGGAAGGGCCGAAAGTCCTTGCACTCGAACGTTTAGGCGCGCATCCACCCCTTAGAAGTACGGCTGTGACCTAGCCGACACCGAGGAATCAAAAAAAACTTTCCGGAAGGGGTTGTATCCGCTGCCGAGGTTTGCGAGTCTCTTCTTGGCGATCGGGACGGCCCGCAAGACCGGCCTCCACTGAGAGCCAGAACCCCTCCTCACACCAAGGACCACACCGGTTCATCCGGCAGTCGGCCCTTCACTTGTTGAGGGATTCGTGAAAGCGTTCACATTCACAAGCAACTTGCACGTAATAACCGAGAGAGGTAGCAGCCATGGACTGGCGTCACAACGCCGTTTGTCGTGAGGAAGACCCCGAGCTGTTCTTCCCCATCGGCAACACCGGTCCTGCGCTGCTGCAGATCGAGGAAGCCAAGGCCGTCTGCCGCCGCTGCCCCGTCATGGAGCAGTGCCTGCAGTGGGCGCTCGAGTCCGGCCAGGACTCCGGCGTCTGGGGTGGCCTCAGCGAGGACGAGCGCCGCGCGATGAAGCGCCGCGCCGCCCGCAACCGGGCGCGCAACGCCAGCGCCTGAGCCACCTGCACAGCCTGAGGCACGCGGCGCGTACACCGTGTACGCAATCACCGCCCCCGAGCCGCAGCGCGCAGCAGTAAAGCAGTACCCCACAGCATTCGAGCCCCGGACCGATCCACTTCGGTCCGGGGCTCGCTGCTGTGCGTGACCAAAGGTACGGACCACGCGGGCGGGTCACTTCTGCGGGCGCACCGGGATGTCCAGGACCACCTTGGTGCCGCCTTCGCTGCCGGGCCGCATGTCGAAGGTGCCGCCCAACTCCCCTTCCACCAGGGTCCGTACGATCTGCAGGCCGAGGTTGCCGGCCTTCTGCGGGTCGAAGCCCTCGGGCAGTCCGCGGCCGTCGTCCCGGACGGTGATGAGGAGCCGGGCGTCGGGGCGGGGCTCGCCGCGGACCGCGCTGACCTCGACCGTGCCGTGCTCGCCGGGGGCGAAGGCGTGCTCCAGGGCGTTCTGCAGGATCTCGGTGAGGACCATGGAGAGCGGGGTGGCGACCTCCGCGTCCAGGATGCCGAACCGGCCGTTGCGCCGGCAGGTGACCTTGCCCGGGGAGATCTCGGCGACCATCGCGATGACCCGGTCGGCGATCTCGTCGAACTCGACCCGCTCGTCCAGGTTCTGGGACAGCGTCTCATGGACGATGGCGATCGAACCGACGCGCCGGACCGCCTCGTTGAGCGCCTCGCGGCCGCGGTCGGAGTCCATCCGACGGGCCTGGAGGCGCAACAGGGCCGCCACCGTCTGGAGGTTGTTCTTCACCCGGTGGTGGATCTCCCGGATGGTGGCGTCCTTGGTGATCAACTCGCGCTCGCGTCGGCGCAGTTCGGTGACGTCCCGGAGGAGCACCAGCGAACCGATCCGGCTGCCCTTGGGCTTGAGCGGGATGGCGCGCAGCTGGATGACCCCGCCGCTCCCCTCCACCTCGAAGTTCCTCGGCGCGTAGCCGGAGGCGAGTTTGACCAGGGCCTCGTCGACCGGGCCGCGGGAGGGGGCCAGTTCGGCGGTGATCTGGCCGAGGTGCTGGCCGACCAGATCGGCGGCGAGGCCGAGCCGGTGGTAGGCGGAGAGAGCGTTGGGCGAGGCGTACTGGACCATGCCGTCGGCGTCCAGGCGGACCAGGCCGTCGCCGGCCCGCGGCAGGGAGTCCATGTCGGACTGCTCGCCGGGGTAGGGGAAGGTGCCGGCCGCGATCATCTGGGCGAGGTCGGAGGCCGACTGGAGGTAGGTGAGCTCCAGCCGGGAGGGGGTGCGGACGGTCAGCAGGTTGGTGTTGCGGGCGATCACGCCGAGGACGCGGCCGTCGCGGCGCACGGGGATCGACTCGACCCGGACCGGGACCTCCTCGCGCCACTCGGGGTCGCCCTCCCGGACGATCCGGCCCTCGTCGAGGGCGGCGTCCAGGAGCGGACGGCGGCCGCGCGGGACCAGGTGGCCGACCATGTCGTCCTGGTAGGAGGTGGGGCCGGTGTTCGGCCGCATCTGGGCGACGGAGACGTACCGGGTGCCGTCGAGGGTGGGGACCCACAGGACGAGGTCGGCGAAGGAGAGGTCGGAGAGCAGCTGCCACTCCGACACCAGCAGGTGGAGCCACTCCAGGTCGGAGTCGCTCAGGGCGGTGTGCTGGCGGACGAGGTCGTTCATGGAGGGCACGGTGCGAGCGTACCCGCGGAATTAACGGCTGGTGAACCTGGATCTCCCGGGCTCCGTGTTGGAGGATGGCCCCGGAAACACCGCGTTCAGGTGGATGGACAGACAAGAATGGTCTAGTCCACAATGAGCGCATCGAACTCCACACAGCCTCCATCCTCCCCGCACAGGAGGATGGACGAGGTACCCGGCGCTCTCTGCCCTGACTGCGCCGAGACCTCCCTTCACGGCCGAGGGTCCGCACACCCCCGGCCGGGCACACCCGGGCTGCGGTGCCGGGCGGGTTGAGGGTCCCGCCAGGCGCCGCGGCCCGCGGTCGTTTCCGGGGCTCGGTCGTTTCCGGGGCTTGGTCGTTTCCGGGGCTTGGTCGTTTGCGGCCCGCGGTCGTTTCCGGGGCCCCGGTCGCTTCCGGGCCTCGTCGCCTCTGGAGCGGGAAGCCCGCTCAGGTCGTGGGCCAGGCGCGCATCGCCGACTCGGCCACCGCCGCCAGTTCCTCCGCCGTCGCCCCGTCGCGGGCCTGCTGGGACATGCCCTGGAGCACGGCTCCGCTGAGGCGGGCCAGGACGCGCGGGTCGGTGGCGGCGGGCAGTTCGCCGGCCTCGACGTCCCGGCGGATCCGGTCCTCGATGGCCGCCAGATTGGCGTTGCGCCGGGCGCGGAGGGCTTCCTCGACCTCGGGGGTCGAGCAATTGACGGCGGCGGAGATCACCAGACAGCCCGGCGGGTGGCCGGGCTCCGTGTAGGCGACGGCGGCCTCGCGGAGCATCCGCGCCACGGCGGCGCGGGCGGTCGGCTCCTCGTCGAAGGCGCGGGTGCCGAAGGCGCCGTGCGAGACCACGTACTCCGCCACGACCTCCTCGAAGAGGGTCCGCTTGTCGCCGAAGGCCGCGTAGAGGCTCGGGGCGCTGATGCCCATGACCCGGGTGAGGTCGGAGACGGACGTCGTCTCGTAGCCGTGTTCCCAGAAGGCCATCGTCGCCTGCTCCAGGGCCGTCGGCCGGTCGAAGGAGCGGGGGCGGCCGCGCTGTTTCGTCGCCATGGGGTGAATTCTATAGCGCGCGTTACGGATCGTGGGGTACGGTCTTTCTGTAACGACCACTAGCAAATGAGGGGGGCGTCGCCATGGGCGTGCTCACGGGGAAGACGGCACTGGTCACGGGCGCGAGCCGGGGCATCGGGCGCGGGATCGCCGAGCGGCTGGGCCGGGACGGCGCGCGGGTCGCGGTGCACTACGGGACCAACGAGGCGGCCGCGAAGGAGACGGTCGCGGCGATCGAGGCGGCGGGCGGCGAGGCGTTCGCGATCGGGCAGGAGCTGGGGGTGCCGGGGGACGCGGCGGCGCTGTGGGCGGCCTTCGACGCGCGGGCGGAGGGGCTGGACATCCTGGTGAACAACGCCGGGATCGGTGCCGCGCGCCCCTTCGAGACGATCGACGAGGAGGAGTTCGAGCGGGTGTTCGCGGTGAACACGAAGGCGCCGTTCTTCCTCGCGCGGCTGGGCGCGGAGCGGCTGCGGGACGGCGGCCGGATCGTCAACGTGTCGACCGGGCTGAGCAGGACCGCGCTGATGCCGGACCTGATCGCCTACTCGATGTCCAAGGCGGCCCTGGACGTCCTCACCCGCGACCTGTCGAAGCTGCTGGGCCGGCGCGGGATCACGGTCAACTCGGTGGCGCCCGGGATCGTGGACACGGACATCAACGCCGGATGGCTGCGCGGCAGCGACGAGGCGTGGGCGGGGGCGGCGGCGCACTCCGCGCTCGGCGGGGTCGGGAGCCCGGCGGAGATAGCCGACGTGGTGGCCTTCCTCGCCTCGGAGGACGCGCGCTGGGTGACGGGGGCCTGGATCGACGCCACGGGAGGCTCGCTGACCTGAGGCGACCGGGCCCGGACGGGGGTCGGGCCGTCCGGGCGGGGGCGCCGGGCCGGGGGCGCCGGGCGGGGGCGGCCGGCGGGGCGGCCGTCCCCGTGTCGGCGCCGGGTGCGGGCGGGGAGGCGCGGGTCCGGGAGAGCGGGAGCGGTGGGGTTCGAGTGGCTGGGGAGGGGGGTGCGGCCGACGATGGAGAGGGCCGGGAGAACCGGGCCGTCCGGGGTGCGGAACGGCATGAGGAGACGGGTCTCCCTCTGCTAGATTGGGACTTTGATTGGTCTATACCACATGGCCCCTCCCCAGCCCCTCACCAGATCGGCAGGCACAGCGTGGAAGTTGTCATCGTCAAGGACGCCAAGGCGGGCGGAGAGCTCATCGCGGACGGCATCGCCGACCTCCTGCGCCGCAAGCCCGACGCGCTGCTCGGCGTGGCCACGGGCTCGACCCCGATCCCGATCTACGACGCCCTGACCGCCCAGGTGCGGGCCGGCTCCGTGGACGCCTCCCGGGCGCGCATCGCCCAGCTGGACGAGTACGTGGGGCTGCCCGCCGGGCACCCGGAGTCGTACCGCTCGACCGTGCTGCGCCAGGTCGTGGAGCCGCTCGGCCTCCCGGAGGACCACTTCATGGGCCCCGACGGATCCGCCGAGGACGTCCAGGCGGCCTGCGAGGCGTACGACAAGGCGCTGGTCGACGCCGGCGGTGTGGACCTCCAGATCCTCGGCATCGGCACCGACGGGCACATCGGCTTCAACGAGCCCTGCTCCTCGCTCGCCTCCCGCACCCGGATCAAGACGCTCACCGAGCAGACCCGGGTGGACAACGCCCGCTTCTTCGACGACGACATCGACCAGGTCCCGCACCACGTCATCACCCAGGGCATCGGCACCATCCTGGAGGCCCGCCACCTGGTGCTGCTCGCCACCGGCGAGGGCAAGGCCGAGGCCGTCGCGCAGACGGTCGAGGGCCCGGTCGCCGCGCTCGTGCCGGCCTCCGCGCTCCAGCTCCACCCGCACGCCACCGTGGTCGTGGACGAGGCCGCCGCCTCCAAGCTGAAGCTCGCCGACTACTTCCGCCACACCTACGCGAACAAGCCCTCCTGGCAGGGCATCTGATCCCCGGATCCACCCACCGGCGCACAGAAGGGGGGCGGGGCCCCGGGGGGGGGGGGGGGCCCCGGCCCCCCCCCGGGGGGGGGGGGGCGGGCGGGGCCGGGGCGGCCCCCGCCCCCCCCCCGGCCCCGCCCCCCCCCCCCCCCCCACCGCGCCCGCGCGTGCGGGTGTCCGTCAGGCGCCGGTGCCGACCACGGCCTCCGCCGCGGCCCGGCCGCAGACCCGGGCGGCGCCGTGGGTCGCGATGTGCAGGGCGCCGCGCGGCTCCGCCTCGTTGAGACCCATCTCGACGACCACCGTGTCCGGGCGGACGGCGACCAGGCCGTCCAGCGCCGCGGTCATCCAGGGGTGCCGGTGGAGGTCGCGGACGACCGCGACGATCCGCCGCTCCCCCGCCGCCGCGAGCACCGACTCCACGGTGGCCTCGGCGTCGAAGGAGCCCGACCCGGTGCCCGGCAGCAGCCGGTCCAGCTCGGCGGCGACGCCCCACGGGGTCTCGTCGCCGACCGCGAAGTTGGCGACCGGGGTGAAGGAGGCGACGAAGGGAGCGCTCGACACCGGGGTGTAGAGCCCCGCGCCCTTGGTGATCCGCAGCGCCCGGCGGGCGGCCACGAGTCCGATGTCGGCGCCGGGCGCGGTCCCCTCCTGCACTGCCGCGCCCGGCACCGATCCAGCCCCCCTCGCCCGGTGCGCCTGGGTCCAGGCCGCCAGGGCGCGCACGCGCGCCGCGGCGTCGGCCAGCCGCTCCTCGGGCAGTTCACCGGTCCGTACCGCGGAGACGAGCGCGTCGCGCAGCCGCAGCACGGTGTCCTCGTCGCACAGCCCGCCGCCGACGCAGATGGCGTCGGCGCCCGCGGCGATCGCGAGGACGGATCCGCGCTCGATGCCGTACGTCGCCGCGACGGCCTGCATCTCCATGCCGTCGGTGACGATCAGGCCGTCGAAGCCCAGCTCCTGACGGAGCAGACCGGTGAGGATCTGCGGGCTCAGGGTGGCCGGACGGTCGGTGTCGAGCGCGGAGAGCAGGATATGCGCGCTCATGACCGCTTTGGTACCCGCGGCGACGGCCGCGCGGAAAGGCACCAGCTCACGGGCGTGCAGTGTGGCGAGGTCCACATCGATCCGGGGCAGCGCGTCGTGCGAGTCGACGTTGGTGTCGCCGTGCCCGGGGAAGTGCTTGGTGCAGGCCGCGACCCCGACGGCCTGGAGGCCGTCGACGTACGCCACGGTGTGCCGGGCGACCAGGTCGGGGTCCGGTCCGAAGGAGCGGACGCCGATGACCGGGTTCTCGGCGTTGGAGTTCACGTCGGCCGAGGGCGCCCAGTTGAGGTCGATCCCGCAGGCGATCAGCCGGCGGCCGAGCTCGCGGGCGACGGCCCGGGTCAGCTCGACGTCGTCGACCCGGCCCAGGGCGTAGTTGCCCGGGAACGAGGAGCCCTCGTTGACCTCCAGGCGGGTGACGTCGCCGCCCTCCTCGTCGATGGCGACGAGGACGTCCTCCCGCTCGGCGCGGAGCTGCGCGGTGAGGCGGGCGAGCTGGTCGGGGCCGACGACGTTCCGGCCGAAGAGGCCGACGGAGGACAGGCCCTCGCCGATCCGGCGGAGCAGCCAGTCCGGTGCGGTGGTGCCGACGAAGCCGGGCTGGAGCACCGTGAGCGCGTCACGGGTCAGGGTGTCCGAGCCGTGTACGAGTGTGGTCATGGGGTGCCGTTATCCCTTCACCGCGCCGGCGGTCATGCCGCCGACGGCCTTGCGCTGGAGGAAGAGGAACACGATGAGCACGGGCAGGGCGAAGAGCGTCGAGGCGGCCATGGTGGCGCCCCAGTCGTCGCCGAACGCGGTCTGGAACTGGGTGAGCCAGAGCGTCAGGGTCTGGTCGGTCTTGTCCTTGTTGAGCACCAGGACCATGGCGAACTCGTTCCAGGCCGTGATGAAGCCGAAGAGCGAGGTGGACATCAGGCCGGGGGCGAGCAGCGGGAAGATGACCTTGCGGAACGCCTGGCCGCGGGTGCAGCCGTCGATCTGGGCGGCCTCCTCCAGCTCGACCGGGACGGCGGCGATGAAGCCGCGCAGGGTCCAGATGGTGAAGGGCAGGACCATCACGAAGTAGATCGCGGTGAGCAGCGGGATGCTGTTCAGCATGTCGTTGTCGCGGGCGATCATGTACATCGCGATGACCATGACCTCCCAGGGGGCCATCTGGGCCATCATCACGACGAGGACGATGCCCTTGCGGCCCTTGAACTTCATGCGGGCGATCGCGAAGCTCGCGGCGAGGGCGACGAGCAGGGCCAGCAGGACGGCGCCGACCGTGACGATCAGGCTGTTGGTGACGTACGTCCAGAACAGGTCGACGCCGGTGGCCGTGCCGTAGTTCTCGAAGGTCGGGGTGAAGAGGAAGACCGGGTCCTTGGAGAGGATCTCGCTCTGCGGCTTCAGCGAGGACGAGAACATCCAGTAGACGGGGAAGACGAAGACCAGGGCGAGGACGAGCGCGGTGGCGTTCTTCGCCACGGCGCCGACGGTCAGCGGCTTGCGGGTGCGCAGCTTCTGCGGAGCCGGGGCCGGCGCGGGTGCCTTGGGGGTCTGTGCGGTGGTGCTCACTGCTCGTCCTCCTGCTTCAGGATCAGGCGGAAGTAGAAGGACATGGCCACGAGGAGCATCACGATGGTGAGGATCGAGATGGCCGCCGCGACGCCGTAGTGCTGCTGGCTCATGCCTTCGATGTACGCGAAGACGGGAAGGGTCTCGGTGGCGCGGTCGGGGCCGCCCTGGTTCATGGCGTAGACCTGGGTGAACGCCTTGAAGACCCAGATGATCTCCAGGAAGGTGGTGATCATGAAGAAGGGCTTCAGGTTCGGGAAGACCACGGACCAGAAGGTCCGCCAGCCGTTCGCGCCGTCCATGCGGGCCGCCTCGTAGAGCTCGCTGCCCACGGTGGTGAGGCCGGCGTACATGTTGAGGGCGACGAAGGGGACGGAGCCCCAGACGACGAGGGCGGTGATGATCACGAAGGTGGAGAAGCCGGTCTCGAACCAGTTGTGCTGCTCGTAGCCGGAGAAGCCGAGCGTCCGCATCAGCCAGTTGGCGACGCCGAACTGCTCGTCGAAGAGCCACTGGAAGACCGTGACGGAGGCGACGATCGGCATGGCCCAGGCGAAGGCGAGCGCGAGGGAGAGCACCAGCCGCATCTTCTTGCCGAGGCGGTTGAGCAGCAGGCCGATGCCGGTGCCGATCGCCATGATCAGCGCCACGTTGGCGGCGGTGAAGGCGACCGAGCGGAGGACGACGGTCCAGAACTCGGAGTTCCCCAGCAGCTCCGTGTAGTTGTCGAAGCCGACCCAGGGGGTCTCGCGGCGGATGAGTTCACGCCGGTTGACCGACTGGAAGGAGAGGATCAGGTTGCTGATCAGGGGGTAGAGCAGCAGCACCGCCATGGACAGCAGGGCGGGCGTGACGAGCAGGTACGGCAGTAGCCCACCAGGCAGCGAACGTCTGCCGCGCGAGGGCTGAAGGGCTTCCTTCGCGCCGGAAGGGGGTGGCGGAGTCTGCGACTTCCCTGCCGCCCTCCCGGGCGCGTCCTGGGAACCGGCGGTCGCCGTCCCCTGGGAGTCCACGGTCATGGTCTTCTTCCTCGCGGTTCTGGGGCTCCCGCGCCCACCGGGGCACGGCCCGGGGGAGCGGGCCGCAATCACTGCAACGCCCAGGTGGGGGGTGGGGGGGGGTTAGGGGACGCGCACGGGGGGGGGTGTGGGGGTTGGGTGTGTGGTGGGGGTTGGGGGGGGGGTCGG
>NZ_JBHYKM010000089.1:30674-35270 GCF_042741435.1 Streptomyces sp. NPDC058955
CCCCGCGCGGGGGGGGCCCCCCCCCCCCCCCCCCGCGCCCGGGGGGGGGGGGCCCGGCCCCCCCCCCCCCCCCCCACCGGGGTGGGATTACTGCTGGTTGATGCGCTCGGCGATGACCTTGTCGGCCTCTTCGCCGGCCTTCTGCGGGTCCTCGCCCTTCAGGACCTTGGTCATGTAGCCCTTGATCGGGTTGGGCTCGGTCTCGACGTTGGCCCAGCCACCGGTGATCGGGGTGATGTGACCGACCTCGGCGACCTTGACCATGGCCTCGGCGAAGGAGCCGGCCTCAGGGGTGACCTGCGCGGACGGGTCGACGGGGATGATGCCGCCCTTGTTGGCGGTGCCGTACGACTCCAGCTGCTTCTTGTTGGTGACGAAGGCCAGCCACTCCTTCGCGAGCTCCTGGTTCTTGGAGCGCTCGGCGACGGCGAGGTTGGAGCCGCCGAAGAAGACGGAGCCCGGCTTGTCGGCCGTCTTGCCCGGGATCGGGAAGTAGCCGAAGTCGGCCTTCTTGCCGGCCTTCTCGATGGCGGCGATCGCGCCGCCGGCCTCCCAGCCGAGACCGATCCAGGAGGAGACGCCGCCCTTGGGGACGATGTCGACGGACTGCTGCGGGGTGGCCTCGTCCTTGTCCTTCGGAGCGGTCGAGAAGGACTGCAGCTCCTTGTAGAAGTTCATGGCGGCGGCGGCCTGCGGGGTGGCCAGGCCGCCCTTCCACTTGTCGCCGTCCTTGACCGCGAGCTCGCCGCCCTCGTCCCACAGGAAGCCGGCGAGGACGTACCAGCTCTGGCCCGGGAGGTAGATGGGCTGCGACTTGGCGTCGGCGGCCTTGAGCTTCTTCAGGCCGTCGATCCACTCGTCGCGGGTCTTCGGCGGGGTGACGCCGGCCTTCTTGAAGGCGGCCTTGTCGTAGATCACGACGCGGCTGGCGGCCCACCACGGAGCGGCGTAGAGCTTGCCGTCCAGCTCGGCCGAGGGCAGCATGCCCTTGCTCCAGTTGTTGTAGCCGAGCTTGTCCTTGTCGCCGGTGAGGTCGGCGAGACCGCCGGTGACGGCGTAACCCGTGGTCTGGGTGTTGCCGAGCTCCAGGACGTCCGGCGGGGTGTCCTCGGAGAGGGCCGTGGTGACCTTGGTCTGGATGTCGGTCCACTGCTGGACCTCGACGTTGACCTTGGTGCCGGGGTGGGCGGCCTCGAACTCCTTGTTGACGCCGTCGATCCACTCCTTGGGAGCGGAACCGTCCATGACCCAGACGGTGAGCGACTTGTTGCCGCCCTCGGCCTTGTCCTTCTTGTCACCGCTGTCGGAACCACCACATGCAGCGATGGAGACCATCATGCCCGCGACGCCGATCGCCGCGATGAGCTTGCGCTTCACGCCACCCTCCTCAGGGATGCCTGCAACCCCTGCCCACCGCGCGAAGACATACGTCAGGTAATGCTCGTGGGGCTGGGACCTGGTCTTTAATGGTTTAGACCAGTACCCGGAGCTTGGCCTAGACCTTTAGGGGTGTCAAGGGTGTATAAGAAGGGCAGTCGCGTCCGTTATCGGACCGACACCTGAGGGAGGCCGACGACCCGTGACCGGTCCGTGCCACCATGTGAGCCGCGACAGACGGAGGAGCCGGTGACGGCAGCAGCACAGTCGGGAAGGCAGGCCATGGCCACGGAGGCGGGCAGCACGGAGACAGAGGGCGGGGCGGCGACCCGCACCGCGCGCGTGCCCAAGTACTACCGGCTGAAAAGGCACCTCCTCGACATGACGGAGACCCTTCCGCCCGGCACCCCGGTGCCCCCCGAACGGACCCTGGCGGCCGAATTCGACACCTCGCGCACCACCGTGCGCCAGGCCCTCCAGGAGCTGGTCGTCGAGGGCCGGCTGGAGCGCATCCAGGGCAAGGGCACCTTCGTGGCGAAGCCCAAGGTCTCCCAGTCCCTCCAACTCACCTCGTACACCGAGGACATGCGCGCCCAGGGCCTCGAACCCACCTCGCAGCTCCTCGACATCGGCTACGTGACCGCCGACGACACCCTCGCCGGACTGCTCGACATCACGGCCGGCGGCCGGGTGCTGCGCATCGAGCGCCTCCGCCTCGCCAACGGCGAGCCGATGGCCATCGAGACCACCCACCTCTCGGCCAAGCGCTTTCCCGCGCTGCGCCGTTCGCTGGTCAAGTACACCTCGCTCTACACCGCGCTGGCCGAGGTCTACGACGTCCACCTCGCCGAGGCCGAGGAGACCATCGAGACCTCCCTCGCCACCCCGCGCGAGGCCGGACTGCTCGGCACCGACGTCGGCCTGCCGATGCTGATGCTCTCCCGCCACTCGCTGGACGCGCAGGGCGAGCCGGTCGAGTGGGTGCGCTCGGTCTACCGCGGCGACCGCTACAAGTTCGTCGCCCGCCTCCAGCGCCCCAACGGCTGAAAATCGATCTGAACCCGTACCCCGGCACATCCGTGTGATGTGTCGGGGTACGCCGTTTCCCGGGCCGCGGTTCGACACCGAGACCCGCCCGATACACGTCCGTTATTCGGACGAGGGTTCCCAAGGGATGAGCGGTCCCCTACATTTCCTCGGCATTAACCGGTGATCAGTAAGGGGACGAATTCGCCATGTCAGAAACCGCAACCGGGAAACAACCGGTCATCACGCCCGTCAGGATCGTCATAGCGCTCTGCCTGGCGGCCCCGTTCGTGGCGATGCTCTGGGTGAGTTCCTACGCGAAGGTCGAACCCCTCTTCGCCGGCATCCCGTTCTTCTACTGGTACCAGATGCTCTGGGTGCTGGTGTCGACCGCGCTCACGATGATCGCGTACAAGCTGTGGCAGCGCGACCAGCGCGCCCGCAAGGGAGGTGACGCGCGATGAAGGACGGCGTCAACGGCGTGGCGCTCGGCGTCTTCGTCTTCTTCTTCCTGGCCGTCACGGTCATGGGCTTCCTCGCCTCCAAGTGGCGCAGGGCCGAGAACGAGAACAGCCTCGACGAATGGGGCCTGGGCGGACGGTCGTTCGGCACCTGGGTCACCTGGTTCCTGCTCGGCGGCGACCTCTACACCGCGTACACCTTCGTCGCCGTCCCGGCGGCCATCTACGCGGCGGGCGCGGCCGGCTTCTTCGCCGTCCCGTACACCATCCTGGTCTACCCGCTGATCTTCACCTTCCTGCCGCGCCTCTGGTCGGTCTCGCACAAGCACGGGTACGTCACCACCTCCGACTTCGTCCGCGGCCGGTTCGGCTCCAAGGGCCTGTCACTCGCGGTGGCGGTCACCGGCATCCTCGCCACGATGCCGTACATCGCGCTCCAGCTCGTCGGCATCCAGGCCGTCCTGGACGTCATGGGCGTCGGCGGCGGCGAGAACACCCACTGGTTCATCAAGGACCTGCCGCTGCTCCTCGCCTTCGGCGTGCTCGCCGCGTACACCTACTCCTCGGGTCTGCGCGCCCCGGCGCTCATCGCCTTCGTCAAGGACACCCTGATCTACATCGTCATCGCCGTGGCGATCATCTACATCCCGATCAAGCTCGGCGGCTTCGACGAGATCTTCGCCAAGGCCGGCGAGGCCTACGCGACGGTCAACCCGGCCACCGACAAGCCGCGCGGCGCCATGGTGCCGGGCGAGGCCGGCCAGTGGACGTACGCGACGCTCGCGCTCGGCTCGGCCCTCGCGCTCTTCATGTACCCGCACTCGATCACGGCGACCCTGTCCTCCAAGAGCCGCGAGGTCATCCGCCGCAACACCACCATCCTGCCGCTGTACTCGCTGATGCTGGGCCTGCTCGCGCTGCTCGGCTTCATGGCCATCGCCGCCGGCGTCAAGGTGGTCAACGGCCAGCTCGCCATCCCGCAGCTCTTCGAGAACATGTTCCCGGACTGGTTCGCGGGCGTCGCCTTCGCCGCGATCGGCATCGGCGCGCTCGTCCCCGCCGCGATCATGTCGATCGCCGCGGCCAACCTCTTCACCCGCAACATCTACAAGGACTTCATCAAGAAGGACGCCACCCCGGAGCAGGAGACCAAGGTCTCCAAGCTGGTCTCGCTGCTGGTCAAGGTCGGCGCGCTCGCCTTCGTCCTCACCATGGACAAGACCGTCGCGATCAACTTCCAGCTGCTCGGCGGCATCTGGATCCTGCAGACCTTCCCGGCCCTCGTCGGCGGCCTGTTCACCCGCTGGTTCCACCGCTGGGCGCTGCTCGCCGGCTGGGCCGTCGGCATGGTCTACGGCACCGCCGCCGCGTACGGCGTCGCCAGCCCCACCCAGAAGCACTTCGGCGGCTCCTCCGCCGAGATCCCGGGCATCGGCGAGATCGGCTACATCGGCCTCACCGCCTTCGTCCTCAACGTCGTGGTGACGGTGGTCCTCACCTTCGTCCTCAAGGCCGTCAAGGCCCCCGAGGGCGTCGACGAGACCTCCCCGTCGGACTACACGGCCGACGCCGGCGACGCCGGGGTCCGCACCGAGCTCCCGAAGGTCGGGGCCGGCGCGCACTGATCCGGCGGTACGGGAAAAACGGACGACGGCGGGGGGGCCCGGGGGGGAAAAACCCCGCCCCCCCCCCCGCCGCCCGGGGCCCGGGGCGGGCGAGGCAGCGGCGGGGC
>NZ_JBHYKM010000090.1:0-34919 GCF_042741435.1 Streptomyces sp. NPDC058955
CGGGCACGGCCTCGACGTCGACACCCGCGGCCTCGAATGGGTCGTGGACGCCTACACCCTCGTCCTGGCCGGTCTCCTGATCTCCGCCGGCGCGCTGGCGGACCGCTTCGGACGCCGCCGGGTGTTCCAGTGCGGGCTGGCCGTGTTCGGCGTCGCCTCGCTGCTGTGCGCGCTCGCCCCGTCGGTGGGCGTGCTCGTCGCGGCCCGCGCCGTCCAGGGCGTGGGCGCCTCGATGCTCAGCCCCGTGGCGCTCGCGATCGTGGTGAACGCGATGCCCGATCCGAAGGAGCGGGCGCAGGCGATCGGCGTCTGGGCGTCGGTGTTCGGGCTGAGCATGGCCGCCGGACCCGTCACGGGCGGCGCGCTGCTCGCCGCGCTCGACTGGCGGGCGCTCTTCTGGATCAACGCGCCCGTCATCGCGGCCGCCCTGCTGCTCAGCGCGGTCTTCGTGCCGGAGTCCCGGGCGCCGCGGCCGCGGCGGCTCGACCCGCCCGGCCAGATCCTGCTGACCGTCGTCCTCGCCGTCGTGGTCGGCGTCCTGATCGAAGGACCGCGCGTCGGCTGGACGTCACCGGCGGCACTCGCGGGGTACGCGGCGGCGGCCCTGGCGACCGCCGCCTTCGTGCGCGTCGAGTCCCGCAGGCCCGAACCGCTGATGGACCTGCGGCTCTTCACGCGGCCGGTGTTCAGCGGTGCCGTCGTGGGCGCGGTGGCGGTCTTCGTCGCCCTCAGCGTGACGCTGCTGCTGAACACCCTCTACCTTCAGCACACCCGGGGCTGGACGCCGCTCGCCGCGGGCCTGGCCACACTGCCCCTGGCCGCCGGCGCGACGGTCTGCGCCCCGTGGTCCGGCCGCATGGTCGGGCGTACGGGACCGAGGACGCCGCTGCTCCTCGCCGGCGGGTTCATCACGGCCGGCGGACTCTGCCTGGTCGGGCTCGCCCCGGACACCGGCGTGGGCCTGCTGCTGGTCTCCTCCCTGCTCATGGGCATCGGGTTCGGCTTCGCCAACGCCCCGATCACCAACACCGCCGTCAACGGACTGCCGCCGGACCGGGCCGGCGTGGCCGGGGCGATCACCTCCACCGCCCGGCAGCTCGGCTCCGCCGTCGGCATCGCCCTCGCCGGCGCCCTGGTGACCGGCGCCGGCCCGACGGAGCTCGCGCACGCCTCCCGTCCGGGCTGGATGCTGGTCGCCGCCTGCGGCGTGCTGCTCCTGACGGTCGCCCGGGCGTCACAGCCGCAGGAGCGGTGAGCCGCGCCGGGGGAGCGGCAGCACCTCCCAGGAACCGGAGTGGACGAACCAGTCGAGGTGGCCGTCCGGGTGGCCGTCCACGAGCAACTCCGCCCCGTACGCGCCTGGCGGCTCGGGCTCGTTCCGCCGGAGCCGCGCGTCGGACGTCAGCAGCCACCGGCCACGGGCCGTGCCTGCTGCGCGATCAGCAGCGGCTGTCCGGCCGTGGTGACGCACAGCCCCGGCCGCGGCCGGTCCCGCACCTCCAGGGACAGGCCCGACCAGGTGCCGTCGGCCCGCGTGACATCCGCCCGTCGCATGTCCCGAGCGTGGACGGGGGGGGGGGGGAGACCTCCGCCCGCACCCGCCCCCGGTGGTTACGCCTTGCCGTTGTAGTACGTGATGTCCCAGTGGTGCTTCTCGCGGGCGTAGACGTTGCCGTTCGGGGACTTGTAGAGCTTGGCGCCGTCGCCGCGCGTGCCCGCCTTCTTGTAGTGCTTCGTGATGTACGTGTCGAGGCAGGACGTCCGGACCGACATGTCGACCTTGTAGCCGTTGCGGTGGGTGTACGTCCCCCGGGTGCTGTGGCCCTTCTCCGTGCCGCCGGTGACGACGATCGTGCAGCGGCTGGCCTTCTTGAAGGCGACGGCGCCCGCGACCGTGGCCCGGTTGATGTTCGTGAAGGACGTACAGCCCTTCCGGTTCCAGTCCGAGCAGTTCTTGCTCGACGTCCACGAGATGCCCGCCGCGCGGAACTGCTGGGCGGCGGCCGAGTGCGTGTACTTGGCGGGTGCCGCGTCGGCGGCCGGCGCGACCAGGAGGAACGGGGCGGCGACCGCGGCGGCGAGGAGGGCGGGTCCGGTCCACATGCGCATGACTGCGGGTCCTTTCGTCGGCCCGTACCTCACCCGTTCGGGTGAGGTACGGAGAGAGGGTTGTCCCCCGCTCCGGTACGACGGCACGCGGACGTACCGCGGCGGGAGCGGGGAGATCGGCGGGAGCGGCGACGCCCTCCCGGCCCGATCACCGTGCCGCGCCCCTGGCCCGCGCCGCTACCCTCGGGCACCCGTCAGCGGACATGCGTCCATGCACGCCTGCATGCACTCCGCTGACCTGCGGAAATGCACATGCAGAGGGGATGCGTCATGGACTGCACAGGGGCCATCGGCACCGGAGGAACCAGCGACGGGACCACCGGGGAGACGACACGGGAGTCCGCCCTCGCCGATCCGGCCGCGGCACTCACCGCGGTGCTCCGGGCGTGGTGGGAGGGGAGCGCCGGCGTGCGCCCCACGCAGAAGGCGCTGGCCCGCCGGGCCGGGGTCGACCAGGCGACCATGTCCCGCTACCTCAACCCGGGGCGGCCGATGGCCGCGCCGCCGGCGGTCGTCGAGGCCCTGCACGACGCGCTCGGCGCACCGCCCGGGGAACTCGCCGAGGCACTCCGGCTCGCCCGCGCGGCCCAGGGGGCCCGACGGCTCCCCCGCGCGCGCGTGGCCGTCCCCGTGGGCGCCGCGCCGCCGGTCCCCGACCCGGCACCGTTCGCGACCGCGGCCGGGCCCGGCGACTCCGCGCCCACCGCGTCCCACGCGCGCGTGGCGGCGCCGATCAGCGCCCCCGTCCTCGGGTACGTACGCCGGGTGCTGTGGCTGCTGCTCGCCTGCGCGGCCTTCGCCGCGGGGCTCTGGCTGCGGCCGGTGATCGCCCCGCCCGCCGTCGGCCCCGCCGGCGCCGGCGCGACGCCCGCCCAGGACGAGTGGCCGGTCGTGCGCCTCGGCGACGTGCTGTGGGAGGCCCGCACGGTGCAGTACCTGCTCCGGG
The DNA here is from genome assembly GCF_042741435.1 of Streptomyces sp. NPDC058955. NCBI lineage: Bacteria > Bacillati > Actinomycetota > Actinomycetes > Kitasatosporales > Streptomycetaceae > Streptomyces > Streptomyces sp. NPDC058955. The sequence goes on from NZ_JBHYKM010000090.1 coordinate 3,056, forward strand.
AGCGGAAGTATCCGGTGGAGGTGACCGGCACCGTCGACGCCGCCACCGTCGGCGCGGTCACCCGCTTCCAGAAGTCCTTCGGCCTCGTCCAGGACGGCCGCGTCGGCTCCAGGACCTGGCCGCGGCTGGTCGTGCCGCTCGCCGGCGGCGACTACGGTCCGGCCGTCGAGGCGCTGCAGTCGCTGCTCACCGGCGCCGGCCATCCGACGGCCGTGAGCGGCGACTTCACCTCGGAGACGGAGGACGTGCTCCGCATCTACCAGGCCGAGCGGGGGCTCCTCGTCACCGGCCGGGTCACCACCCGCGACTGGCTCTCGCTGGTGAGCCACCAGGGCCCGCGCCTGCACGGCTGAGTGCGGCGCGGGCCCCGCGCCCGGCTCAGGCGGCGTTCGGGCCCACGTCGGCCGTCGTCAGCGGTCGGCGGACCGGCGCCAGGGTGGAGTACTCGTCGGCGCCCACGTCACGGGCACCCGTACGCGCGTGCCCGTCGGCGTCCTCCGCCACGGCGAGCGAGGTGAAGGTGGCGGCGTCGACGGCCGGGCTGCCGGCGGTCAGGCGGTGGACGCCGTCCGCGTCCTTGCGGAGCAGCGGGTCGACGCGGCGGAATCCGCCGGACGGGATGGTGCCGTCGGCGGCGGAGCCCCACAGGATGTTGCCCTGCCAGGTGAAGCCGGGGGCGGCGTCCAGGTCGACGAGGGTGCCGCCGGAGGCGACCAGGATGTTGTCGGCGACGACCACGTCACGCGGCTCGTAGGTCCGGCTCTCGCCCGAGAGGGTGGCGGAGTTCCCGACCAGCGTGTTGTGCACGATGACCGCCCGGTCGCACGCGTCGTTCCCGCGCCGCTCCTCGGTGGTCTCGCCCTCGTGGTGGTCGCGGGTGGTGCCGCTGCCGATGACGAGGCCGCGGGAGGTCGTCCCCGAGATGTGGTTGTTCACCACCAGGTGGTCGTTGCCGTACAGGCGCACCCCGTTCGCGCCGCCGAGGACGTGGTTGCCCTCGACCGTGGTCGCGTTGCCGTGCCGCAGGACGATGCCGCCCTTGTTGCCGCGGAGGGTGTTGTGGCGGATGGTGTTGCCGGAGGACTTGACCGAGATCGCCTCCGGGTCGCCGTCGCAGCGCTCGAAGAGGTTGTACTCCACGAGGGCGTCGGCGGTGGACAGGGCGCGGTGGCTGACGCCGAGCCGGATCGCCTCGCCGCCGTTGGCGCCGGTGTACGAGTGGTCGGCGAAGTAGTTCCGGAAGATGTGGGTCCGCTGGGCCATGGCGGTGGTCCCGGGGCCGTCCACGACCAGGAAGATGCCCTGCGAGGTGCGGTGGTGGAAGTAGTTCCGGTCGATCTTGGCGTCGTCGCCGCGGACCACCACCCAGTCGAGCCCGGCCGTGTCGGCGAGCTTGAAGTCGTTGCGGGTCAGCCGGATCCGCGAGCAGTCGGCGGGGATCGAGAAGGCGGTCGTCTGACGGAACGCGAAGCCGCTGATGGTGATGTTGCTGGAGCCCGAGAGGACGAAGCCGGCCGCCCCGCCGAGCACGGCGCCGCCGCGCGTGGCGGAGACGACGGTGATCGGCGCGCTCGTGGTGCCGTGCTTGCCGGTCACCCGGATGCCCGCCGACGGCACGGTGTAGGCGCCGTCGGCCAGGACGATACGGTCCCCGGGGACGGCGGCGTCGATCGCGCTCTGCAGCGCCCCGATGCTCGTCACGGTCACGGTGCCGGCCGCCGCGGCCGTGCCCTGTGCCAGGGCGGTGAGCGGGACGGCCGTGGCCGCCGCGCCCAGCAGGGTCCCCCTGAGAAACGTACGTCGTCGCATTGATGCCTCCTGGTGTGGTCGGCCTCCACCTTCGACGGCGCCCCTGCCGTCTCGCTCACGCTCCGCTAACGCGCGCTCCGGCCGGTGTCAGTGACGGGAGCTCAGGTCCGTCGCGTACGCCAGGTCGCGGACGTCCGGCTCGGGATGCCGGCGCAGGGCCAGCAGGGCCGTACGGCAGGGGTCCGGCCAGCCCTGCCGGGTGCCGACGGCGTTCGCGAGGCCGACGGCGAGGAGACCCGGGACGAGCCCGCCGTCGTCGCCCAGGGCGCGGACGGCGGCGAGCGCGGCGGCCGGATCGGTGAGCCGCGTGCCGCGCTGGTGCGCCTCTTCGATCTCCTCGGCCGCCCGGGCGGCCGACACGGGACGGCCGGAGACCACGTCGAGCAGGTTCCGCAGGGCGCTCAGGATCTCGGGCGCGGCCGCCGTCAGGTCGATCGCGTGGACGAGGAGCGCGACGCGGGTGGGGGTGGCCAGTGGCTCGTCCGCGAGTCGCCGGGCCAGGTCGGCGCACCGGCCGGGGTCCTGTCCCGGGCCCTGCAGGAGGGCGTGGAGGCGGCGGAGCGCCGGCAGGTCCCCGCCTCGTCCTCCGCCCTCCGGCTCGCATGCGGCGACGTACGCCAGCAGCCGGTCCACCACGCCGAGCAGGAGACTGCCCGGAGCGACGCCCCCGACCGGATGCGGCAGGCCGGACCGGGCCAGGTCCTGGAGCCCGCCGCGCACCCACCAGAGGTGTTCCGTCCGGGTCAGGTCGGTGTACAGGTCCGCGAGCGCGGTGCCCGCCTCGGGGGCGTACCGCGCCCAGTCGGCGAGTCCGGACAGCGAGCGGTACTCCGTCCCCGGGCCCGCCACGAGCGCCAGCCGGGCCATCAGCGCCCCGAACCGCCCCCGGTGAGCCGGCGCCAGGTCCGCGGGGTTCACGTCCAGGAGTGCGCTCCGGGCGGCCTCCGGCGCGTCGGAGGCGGCCGCGGACTCCAGCAGGGCCCACATCTCCGGGGCGGGCAGCAGCGTCGCGGCCAGACCGACGACGGTCGCGTGCACGTCCGGATGGACGCCGGGAGCACCGGCCACGTCCGACAGGAGCGTGACGGCGGAGCCCCGGGGCAGACGGCGGGCGGCGAGCCGGGCGGCGGCCTTCCTGACGGTGACCTTCACCCCGGTCTGCCGCGTGAGGACGTCGTGGAGCAGGGCCGCGACCCGGCTGGGCCGGGCATGCGCGGCGGCGCGCGAGGCGGCGGACCAGGCCGCCGCGGCCCCGTCGTCGCCGGCGTGGTCGAGGAGGGAGCCGAGGGCCGAGGCCGGATCGTCCGTGTGCGCGGCCGCGTCCAGGGCCGCCGCGGCGAGCGCCCGCTCGGGCCCGGCGGCGTCCGGTACGGGGGAGGCGTACCGCCGCAGCAGGGCGCGGCCGTGCTCGGGCACCGGCGCCACCGCGCGGAGGACCGCGGCCCGTTCGTCGGTCCCCCGGTCCGGGTCGGCGACGACGGCCGCCGCCAGTCGGACGGCGGCCTCCTGCTGCCGGGGCAGCCACCGGTCGGCGTGCCGGAAGGCGGGCAGCGGCCGGGGAGCACCCGCCACCGGGAACCTCCCGCCGGGGCGTACGGCCTCCGCCAGGGCGGCGTCCAGCAGATCGGATCGCTCCGCGGCGAGGACGGCGAGCACCGGGGGAAGGAAGCCGCCGAAGGCTCCCGCGCGAGCAGCTCGGCGACCCGCCGGCCGCGGGTCGCGGGGTCGGCGAGCCAGGCGGCGGCGACGTCCCCGAGGACCGGGTCCGGGCACGCGGCGAGCGCCTTCTCCAGGCGGTCCTGGAGCTCCGGGACGCCGTGGGCGCGGCGGCCGCAGGACGCGACCAGCGCGAGCAGCGGTCCGACGTCGCCCCGGGCGGCGCCCCGGTCCAGCCAGGGGCCGAGCGCGGCGGTGACGGCACGGACACCGTCGTCGTCCAACACCGTTTCGAGAGAGCCGAGTTCGACGGTTCCGGTGTGTGCGGTCAGCTGCTCCAGGAGCCGCGCGCCGAGCGGCAGGGCGGCCCCGGTCGTCCGGTCGGAGAGCAGGGCCACCGCCAGCGTGCGGACGGCGTCGCGGGTCATCGGGGAGCAGTCGCGGGCCGCCAGGGCGTCCCGGCACAGCCGCTCCAGGGGCGCGGAGCCATCGGCGCGGTCGCGTGCGGTCACCAGGAGGGGTGTCGGCACGTCGGCGAGCGCCGAGAGGAGGTCGCGGCGCACGGGGTCCCACTCGTGGGCCAGCCGGCCGGCGGCCCGCGCGAGCAGCTCCCCGACCTGCTCGGGGTCCCCGCCGAGTACGGCGTTGTGGACCAGCATGTCCCAGACGCCGCCGCGCTGTTCGGGGTCCTTCGAGGCGAGGGCGGCCAGCAGTTTGGGGCGCGCCTCGTCGGGCGGCAGGAGGGCGAGAAGGCTCCAGCGGTCCCAGGAGCCTTCGGCGTCGTCGAGCGCGGCCCGCGCCCGGGCGTGCCGCTCGGCGGGCGGCAGCAGCGCGAGCACGCCCGGGTGGACGCGGACGTTGTGGTCCTGCGGGCCGGCCGCGGCGACCACCGCGTCCAGGAAGGCGCCCCGGCGTTCCGGCGGCACCGTCCGCAGCAGCAGGGTGAACGCGCCCCGGTGGAACCAGCGCAGCCCCAGCCGGTGCAGCGACGGCGGATCCGCCGCCACGAGCCGGCGGATCAGCGCGGGTCCGGCGGTCCGCTCCCACCGCGCATGCCGGCGCTCCGGGTCGGCGAGCCGGCGGACGACCCGCTCGGCGTCCACCGCGACGAGATCGCCCAGCCGGTCGTGGACCGGGCCGGGCAGTTCCTCGGGGCCGTACGTCTCAAGGAGCTCCAGGACGCGCTCCGGAGCGGCGGACACCGCGGCGGCCGGTCCCGCCGCGTACCGCCTCCACCACTCGCCGCGGAACCGCCCGGTGAGACCGGCGAGTTGCCGCTCCGCCTGGTCGAGGACGGCGACGGGGTGGCGGAGCGCCAGCGTGCTCCAGTCCTCGGACTCCAGCGCCCCCGCCAGCTCGGGCAGCAGCCGCGCGGTGAACTCCGGCGAGCAGCCCGGCAGCAGGAGCGCCGCGTCCCGGTCGCCGTACTCCGTGCGCACCCGCCCGACGAGCCGCTCGGCGCGCGGGGCCCGCCGCCCGTCGCGCAACAGGCGCGCGAGGTCGGCACGGACCACGGCCGGAGCGTCGTCGTAGGCGGCCTCGATGGCGGCGTCGACGGCGGCGTTGCCCTGTGCGGGCAGGCGCCGGACGGCGCGGAGCGCGTAACGGCGGACCACCGGATCGAGGTCGCCCAGCCGCGCCGTCGCGTGCTCCAGGTCGCCGGCGGCGAACGCCGCCAGCGCGCCCAGCCGTCGCTCGTACGGGCCGAGCGCGTCCAACTCGCCGAGCAGCGGCCGGAGACCGCCGTCGGCGGCGAGCCGGTGCGCGGTGACGGCGGTGAGCCGGAGCCGCGCGGAGTGGGGGAGGGGTTCGAGGGCGGCGAGCAGGGCGCCGGCGGTGGAGATCATCGCGGGCATTGTGCCCCGCGGGTTCCGGGCGTGCCCAGCGAAATAGGCGGCGGCCGGGGGAGGACCGGTGGGAACGGCCCGGCCGACGTCGATGTCGGATTCCTGCCGGACAGCGCCGCCGCCCGCTGATTGTCTGGGCGCATGATCCACACCAGCGACTCCTCGCTCTTCCGCTCCCTCCACACGCCCGCCCGTCCGCTCGCGCTCGCCAACGTCTGGGACGCCGCGAGCGCCCGGATCGTCGAAGCCGCGGGCGCCGCCGCGATCGCCACCACCAGCGCCGGCGTCGCCTGGTCCCTCGGCGCCCCGGACGGCGACCGCGTCGCCCGGGACCTGGTGCTGGGCGTCATCGGCCGCATCACGACGGCGGTCGCCGTGCCGGTGACCGTGGACATCGAGGGCGGCTACGGCGGGACGCCCGCCGAGGTGGCGGACACGGTCGCCCGCGTCCTGGAGGCCGGCGCGGCCGGCGTCAACATCGAGGACGGCACCCGGCCCCCGGGCGCGCTCGCCGAGCGGCTGACGGCGGCCCGCGCGGCGGCGGAACGGGCGGGCGCCGACCTGTTCGTCAACGCCCGCGTCGACACGTACCTGCTCGGCCTGGGCGAGCCCGCCACCCGACTGCGGGACACCCTGGACCGGGCCCGCTCCTACGTCGACGCCGGCGCGGATGGCGTCTTCGTCCCCGGCGTCACGGAGCCCGGCCTCATCACGGAACTCGCCGCGGGCCTGCCGGTCCCCCTCAACGTCATGGCCGGCCCGGGCGCCCCGCCGGTGGCCGCGCTGGGCGCCCGGGGCGTGGCCCGGGTGAGCCTCGGCTCGGGCGTCGCCCAGGCCGCCTACGCCACGGCCCGGCGCGCCGCCGTCGACCTCCACCGCGCCGGCGGCTACGACTCCCTCCGGGACGCCATCGACTACCCGGAGCTCAACGGCCTCTTCGCCACGACCGGCTGAACCCGGGTCCACGAGCCGGGAGCGCCACCCGGCATGCGGCCACAGGGGTCCGGATATCGGATGAGCCGACGATCCTCTGGATATGCTGCGTCGCATTCGAGGCCAGGAAGGGACCGCACCATGAGCAGCAGCAACACGACCTCCGCCCCGTTCCCCGAGAGGACCGAGCTGCGCGGGGAGGGGATCGTCCTGCGCGATTGGACGGAGGCGGACCTGGCCGCGATGCCGGAGCTGTTCGAGGACCCCGACGTCGCCTACTGGACGCCGATCGTCTCCCCCTTCGACGCACAGGCCGCCGCCACCCGGCTGCAGCGGGCCCGGGAGCTGCGGGCCGAGGGCACGACCCTCCTCTTCGCCATCACCGTCGACGGCGGCGCGCCGCTCGGCGAGGGCATGCTGCGGCGCATCCCGGGCGGCGCGGAGCTCGGCTACGCCGTCGGCCCCGCCCACCGCGGCCAGGGCCTCGCCGCGCGCGCGGTGCGCGTGATGGCCGCGTACGCCGTCGAGGAGCTCGGGGCGGAGCGGGTGATCCTGGAACTGGAGGCCGAGAACGCCGCCAGCGTCGCCGTCGCCACCAAGGCCGGCTTCACCCTCCTCGACGTCCCCCTGATCGAGGGCGAGGAGAAGGGCCGCCCCTTCGTCCTCCAGACCTGGGGCCTGCCGACGGCCTCCTGACCACTCTCCTCCCGCACTCGCACCCGCCCTCCTTCGGCCCGCACCCGCCGCCCCGGGCGGCGCTCCGGCCCCCCGACCCGCAGGCGACCCGCCAACGCCCCGGAACCGACCAGGAGTCGGCCGGACGCGCCCCGCCCCCCGGCGTACGGTGATCGCCGGGGGCCGGTGCCACACCGGACTTGAAGTGCGTTTCCCCGGCGCACGATCATGGGCTCATGGCGCCTCTGGCTGAACCGTTGGACGTCGCGTCGATTCTCCTGGAGGTGAAGCGGGTGCGGCTGGAAGGGATCGTGCGGGTCCGGGAGTTGGAGCTGCCGCTGTTACGGGCGGCGGCCGTGTCCGCGCCCGGGGCCGTGGCCGAGGCGTGGCCCGTCGAGGTGGAGAACCTGCTGCGCACCGCCGTCGGCCGGCTCGGCGGGGGAGAGCTGGAGGAGGCCGCCGCCGTCACCCTCGGGCTGGCGCCGGGGATGCGCGACCGGCCCGCCGCGGACCGGCGGCGGCTCGCCGCGCGGATCTACAACATCAGCGTGGAGCGGTTCCGCAAGAGCCAGGAGGAGATGGTCCTCGGGCAGGTCGCCGAGCAGGTGTGCTGGCTCGTGGGCGCGCGGGCCGCCGCGACCGGGACGGGCGGCCCCGCCACCCTGCTCGCGCCGCGCCGACAGCACCGGATCCTGCGGGTCCCCGCCCCCGAGCACGGGCGGAGCCTGACCGTGACCCTCCACGTCCACCCCGTCGAACTGCTCCGGAACGTGGACGTCGTCGTCTCCCCGGGCAACACCCACCTGGGCCTCCCCGAGATGTACAAGGCGTCCGCCGCCGCCTCGATCCGCCGCGCGGGAGCCGTCCGCGGCGTCACCGGAGAGGTGACCGCCGACCCCGTACGGGACGAACTGGCCGCCTGGCGGGCCCGCCACGGACTGCTGCACCGGCCCGTGCCCGCCGGCACCGTCGCGGCCGGCGGCTCCGGCGCGCTCGCCGAGCGGGGCGTCCGCCGGATCTACCACGCGGCGATCGCCGTCCCCCGGCCCGGGACCAACGACTACGACGTGACCCCGCAGGACGTCGCCACCGCCGCCCGCCGCGTCCTCGCCCTCATGGCCGAGGAGAACACCACCGGCACGGACGCCGCGCCCCCGCTCCGCTCCGTCTGCTTCCCGCTCCTCGGCGCCGGACGCGGCGGACTGCCCGTCGAGACCAGCGTCAGCGCGCTGTGGACGGCGCTCGCCGCGCACGCCGACCCCGCACACGCCCTGCACCTCGTCGTCCGCCGGCCCGAGGCCGCCGACCTCGTCGCCGACGTCCTCGGCGCCCACGAACCGGACGACGCCACGGCCCCCTCCGGCCAGGAGCCGCACCCGCGGCACGACGACACGAGGTGCGGATGAACGCCCTGACGACACTCGCGGCCGCAGCCGCCGACTGGGACCGGCTGGCCCCCCTGCTCCCGCCCCCGGCGCGGTCCGAACTCCGCGACCGGCTGGCCGAGTTACGTGCGGCGGCCGACGCGCCCGCCACGGCCGAGAGCGCCGCCGCCGACGCCGTACGCGTCCTCCTCGGCGCCCTCCCCGACCCGGAGTCCGCCCGGCTCCGGCGGCACGGAGCGCCGGACGCGGACGGCGCACGGTTCACGGCGCACGGCGGCACCCCGCCGTCCGCGCGGGTCCACGGCTACGCCGCCCTCGACCTCTGCCTCCTCGTCGTCGACGGCAACCCCATGGTCGGACCGCTCCTCGGCCCCGTCCGCGACCGCCTGCTCGCCGCCCCCGCACAGCCCGCCGACCCCGGCGCGGGCTCCCGCTCCGCCCTCCACCCCGGGCTGATCGTCCTCACCCGCCCCGACGGCGGACGCCAGGTCCCGGCCTTCCAGTACGCGTCGGGGGTCAGGCCCTGGGCCGTCGTCCTGGAGGTCAACGCCCTCCTCGGCGCCGCCACCGACCCCTGGGGCGCGGCCGACTGGTGGCTGTCCGCCAACGCCTGGACCGGCGGCGCGCCCGCCGCCCTCCTCGGCCGGGGCCGCGACCCCGAGCTGACCGGAGCCGCACGCACCCTCGGGGAGGGATGACCCGGATGCCCAAGTACCCGCCGCCCGCCGCCCTGCCCGGCGAACCGACCCGGGCCGTCCTGCCCGCCGGCACCCCGGTCTACCGCGTCCACGGCACCCACCGCCCCGCGACCGGCTTCAACCCCCGGCCCGCCCACCCCTTCTACTACGGCGGCCGGTTCGACGGCACCTCCTTCGACCCGTACGGCTACCTCTACCTCGGCCTCGGCCCCGGCGCGGCGGTGTGCGAGACGCTGCTGCGGTCGATCCCCTTCGACGGCGACGGCACCGTCCGCCTCCTGCCGCGCCGCGCCTTCGAAGGACGCGGCATGTCCTTCCTGCGGCTCGCCACGGACGTCGAGGTCGTCTCCCTGATGTCCGGCGCCGACCTGGCGGCCGTCGGCCAGGACCCGTGGCTCGTCCACGCGGAGGCCGCGGAGTACCCGCAGACCCGCGACTGGGGCCACTGGATCCGGCGGCGCACCGCGCCCTGGGCCCAGGGCTTCGTCTGGCCGTCCAAACGCGAGCCCGCCGACCGGGTCGCCGTCCTCTTCGAGGACCGGTTCGGCCCGGCGTCCCCACTGGAGCCCGGCGACCGGGCGCCGGTGGACTTCGACACGGAGGAAGGGGAGGCGTGGCTGAACGCCGCGCTCGCCCCGTACCGCACACGGACCGCGCCGCGGCCGGGAGGGAACGACCCCCATGCATGACAAGCCGTACGACCTCCATGCGCTGCTCTACGAGCTCAAGGAGGCGTCCGCCCAGGGCATGGTCGACGCCCAGGACCTCACCCGGATCACCGCCACCGTCATGGACCACCTCGGCTGCTCCTCCGCCGACGAGGCGTGGAACCGGCTCTACGACGACTGGAAGGCACTGCCCCGGGGGACGGTCATGTCCGGCCTGCGCGCCGGACAGATCCTCTCGGTGCTGCCGATGCTGCGCTTCCACAACCCCGTGGTCGACCCGGCCAAGCTCGACGAGCTGAAGAACGAGGCGGAGGCCCACGGGCCGGTCGACCAGCGCTGGCAGGCGCTCATCACCGCACTGGACAGCAGCGCCGGACTCCAGCGGATCGAAGGACCCGACGACATGGAGCGGGCGCTCCGCCGGCTGGAGCGGGCCCGGGACGCCTTCCCGCCCGGCAGCCCCGAACGCGACGCGCTCGACGCCCAGCACGCCGGCCTGCGCGCCCACCTCGCCCAGGCGGGCGGCGGCGAGGACGACTTCGACTCCGCCGTCGACGATCTGGCACGGCTGCGGAACTCGCCCGTCTTCGACGCCCCCACCCGCCTCGGCCTCGACGCGCAAGTGGCCCTGTTCCGCGCCCACCAGGCCACCCGCCGCGAGGACGAGACGGCGCTCGCCGGCCACATCCGGGAACTCGACGACGTCATCCGCAGGCTCCCTCCGGACCACATGGACCGGCTCGGCATGGAGGCCAACCTCGAAGTGGCCCGGGGCAACCTGGAGATCCTGCGCGCCCGGCGCACCGGGCGGCTGGACGACGTCACCCTCGGGCAGGACGACGGGCGCGCGGACGTCACCCCCGTCGCGGAGGTACGCCGCCGGATCGCGCTGCTCCCCCCGGACGCGCAGGCCGACCGCTTCGGCGAGGCGGGCATCAGCCGCATGGGCCGCGCCATCCTCGCCCGGGACGCCCGCGGCGTGACCGAGGCGCTGGGGCTGATCCACGACGCCCTCGACCTCCTCCAGCCCGACGACACCCGGTGGATCCGCGCCGCCAGCACCCTCGGCGGCGGCCACGTCGTCCTCGCCGGGCTGGCCGGCGTCCCGCGCGCCGAACGGCCGCACCAGCTCGACCAGGGGATCTCCTGGCTCAAGCACGCCCAGCGGATGGCCGGCGGCCCCGCCCATCCCCTGTGGGGCACGACGGGGCTGTCCCTCGCCCGCGCCTACCGCCACCGCGGGGACAACCAGTTCCTCAACCCCCGCGCCACCCGCCTGAACCACGCCGAGTCCCGCCGCGTCGGCCTCGAAGCCGTCCGCGCCTCCGCCTGGACGGTGCTCCTGCAGTCCGGTACCGCGCACGCCGCGGGCGTCGGACGACGGATCGGCGAGGAGGCGCTGGAGGTGGCCCACTGGTGCGTCGCCGACGGCGCCCACGACGAGGCCGTCCGCGCGCTGGACGCCGGCCGGGGACTCGTCCTGCACTCCGCCACGGTCACGGACACCGTCCCGGAGATGCTGGCGTCCCTCGGGCAGGAGGAACTCGCCGCCGAATGGCGCGCCTCGGCGGCCGGACCGGTGGACCAGGTCGATGCGACCGGCCTCGGTTCCTCCGGCCCGCCCAGCAGGCTGCGCCGCCGCGTCCTGGACGCGCTCGCCGCCTCCCCGCACCGCCGCCGGCTCCTCGACGTCCCCACCCCGGACGAGATCGGCCGGGCGCTGACCGCGATGGGCCGCACCGCCCTCGTGTACCTCGCCCCGGGCGGTGAAGGCCGGGGCGGGGCGGCGCTCATCGTCGACGCGCGCGGCACCGTCACCTCGGTCGACCTTCCGGAACTCCTCTCCGACGCCAAGGCTTTGACGGACTACCACGCGGTCGGTGCGCCGGGACGCGACATCGGCGGCCCGCCGGAGTCGGCCCCCGCGGCACCCTCCCCGAGCGACCGCGACCGAGGCAAGGAGGAACTGACACGACTCTGCGACTGGGCCGGCAGCGCCGTCATGGACCGGCTCCTCAAAGCGGTGCCGCGCGGCATCGGGCGGGCGCCGTCCCTCGTCCTCGTCCCGATGGGGGAACTGGGCGTGGTGCCCTGGCACGCGGCCCGGATCGGCCGCCGCCGCGCCTGCCAGGCGGCCTCGATCTCGTACGTCCCCTCGGCGCGGCTGCTGTGCGAACTCGCCGCCCGCCGGCCGGCAGGGATCCGGGAAGCCCTCGTCGTCGGCAATCCGACGCTCGACCTCTACCACGCCGGTGAGGAGGCGCAGGCCATCCACCGCGTCTTCCACCCCCACGGCACCCTCCTCGGACCGGGCACCGCCACCCCCGCCGCCGTCACCGGCTGGCTCGCGGACAAGCGCGGCGGCATGCTCCACCTCGCCTGCCACGGCGTGCTCAACCAGGGCGACCGGCACAGCTCCTACCTGAAGCTGTCCGGAGGAGACCTGTCCGCCGAGCAGCTCACCGAAGGCTCCGCCCGCTACCGGGAACTGGAACTCGTCGTCCTCGCCGCCTGCCGCACCAACGTGTCCGGGCACGGCTACGACGAGGCGTACAGCCTGTCCACCGCGTTCCTCGTCGCCGGCGCCCGCAGCGTGCTGGGTTCGCTGTGGACCGTGCCCGACGGGGCGACGTCGCTGCTGATGTACATGACCCACCACTACATGGCCCGGGAGGGGCGGACGCCCGGCGAGGCACTGAGGGAGGCGCAGTCGTGGATGCTCCAGGACCGCCGCACCCGCCAGGCCCCGCCCGGCATGCCGGCCGACATGGCCGCACGCGTGCCGGAACTCGACGCCGACGACCTGGCGGCCTGGGCCGGGTTCACCCACCTCGGCTGGTGAGCCCGGGAGCGCCGTCCACGGGCCCGGTCAGGGCACCTCCGTGCGGATGACCACCGACGCGGTGCCCCACCGACCCACCTCGTGCGGGGGCCCGCCGACGTCGCGGCCACCCGGCGGAGTGAGGCGCAGCACGCCGCCGTCCGGTCCGGCGCCGGCACGCGTCCCTCCCGGGGCCGCGGAGGACCACGCGGGCAGCCGGAAGGGCGCGACGTTGAACTCGTTCTCGGCGACGATCACCCGCAACCAGTCGTGGCCGAACGCGCCCCGCTCCACCGACCGGCCCGGCGGCAGCCGCAGCCAGGCCGGTTCGCCGGCCCGTGCCGTCGCCGCCCGCCCGGCGCCGACGAAGTCGCCGTTCAGGAGATCGGGGGAGGAGGCGTAGCTGTCGGACAGGGAGAGGAGGACGCACCACACCGTCCGCGGCGAGTCGTTGTGGACGCGCAGGACGACCTGCGGCTCCCGCCCGTCCGGCGTATAGGAGCACACGATCTCGCCCGTCGGCGCGTACCGCACCTCGCCGACCAGCGGTTCGACGCTGACGCGGACCTGGGTCGACAGCCACGGATCGGGGTTCGCGAGGTCCCGGATGCCCCGCCAGCGGCTGATGTGCGCCAGGCAGTCGGCCACCCGCGCGGCGTCCGCGGGCGTGCGCAGCGGCAGCGGGCCGGGATCGGCTCCGCCTCCGCCGGCGACCCGGGCCCAGCCGTGCCGCGCCTCCACGAGCAGCGGCAGCCCGTCACCGCCGGCGGCGAGCAGCGGCGACGCCTCGATGGCGCCGGCCATCAGCGCCGCCGCACCGGGATCCCCGACGACGGTCACCGCGGCCGGGGGGAAGGCGAGCGCCGACGGCGTCACACCGTGCACCGTGATCAGGTCCGAGGGGGCCGGTGTCCAGCCGAGGGGCTCGACGAGCGACGACTCCGCGCGCAGCTCCCGTACGACCACCGTCCGGGGCTGCGTCGGCGCCCCGCCCTGGAGCGTGAACTCGGCGCCCGCCGAGCGCAGTCCGTGCACCGCGCCGCAGTTCACCTCCCACCCGGCCGCCGTGTGCCGCAGCAGGAACGGCGCGTCGGGCAGGGGGTCGCCGTACAGGAAGCGCAGGTGCGCCGGGCCGCGCAGTTCGGGGTGCTGGGCGCCGGAGCTGTCGAGGACGTCCGCCTCCGCGAGGGCGTGGACCTTCCCGTACGAGGCCGCCGGGCCGAGCAGGTCCAGGGCGCCGAGGAGCGCGTGGCTGAAGTACCCGCGCCGGACGCCGCCGATGTCCGCCTCCAGGGCCCGCTCGTCCTCCCGGCAGCCCGCGAGCAGGATGTGCCCGGTCCCCGCCGACGCCGTGGGACCTCCCGTGCCGCGGGGGGAGTCGGCGCGCTCCGTCACCCACCACGGCTGCCAGGCGACCCCGCGCGACTCGGTCCCGGGCGGGAGGTCGCGGTCGACGCCACCGGAGTGACAGCAGTCGACGACGGCGACGACATGACCGCCCCGGGACGCGATCTCCCGCAGGATCGCGCCCAGTTCGGAGTCCCACAGCATGGGCTGCCCGCCCGGGTCGAGGCTGTCGGCGCACACCAGGGCCTGGGCCATGCCGGTCGCCGCCCGCGGATCGCTCGTCGGCTGCTCCGTCCCGTGGCCGCTGAACCAGAGCAGCGCCGTCTCGCCGGGGCCGGTGCGCCCCAAGTGGCGCCGGAGGCCGTCGAGTACGGCTTCGCGGGTGGCCGCCGCGTTCCGCAGCGGCAGGATCTCGGGTCGGATCCCCTCCTGCCGCCGCAGCCATTCCTCCGCCGCGGCCACGTCGTTGACGCAGCCGGAGAGCGGCTTGCCCGGGTAGTCGTCGATGCCCACGAGAAGGGCGTGCACGGTGCGCATGGACCGATCCTGCCAGGGACGAAGGGGCGTGGTCCGGTCGATTCCGGGTCGGGACCCGGGCGCGGTCGGGGCGCCGTCGGCCCGGGGTGGTAGAACCGGTCGGGCCGCCCCGCCAGGCCGAGTTGACCTGCGCGGACGGCGCCCGGCGGATCGAGCGACAGCACAGCGCGTGCGGAAGGGGACAGACGTGACCGATGGGGGAGGCAACCCGTATGCCCCCGGGCAGAGTTACGGCCAAGGCCGAGGCCACGGCTACGGGCACGGCTACGGCAACGGGCACGGCTACGGCCACGGGCACGGCTACGGCAACGGTGCAGGCTCGCCCTGGGTACCGCCGGCGACGGGCGCGGGCATCCCGCCCCAACCGGCCTATCCGCCCGCCGCGCCGCCCCGCCCGCGCTGGATCCGGTTCCGCGAGGGCGACTGGCCGCCGTTGACGGAGCTGGTGCGGCGGGTGCGCCTCCACGGCTGCGCCTGGGCGCTGATGCTCGTCTGCCTCTGGCCGTTGCTGCTGCCCGTGCTCTGGTATCCGTTGGCCCGGTCGGCGGCCCGGCTGGCCCACCGCAAGTTCCCGGTCCAGGCGTACCCGCGCGTGATGGACCCGTTCATGAAGCGCGTGCAGGACGTCCGCGCCTGGACCGCGCTGGCGGCGAGCTGCCTGATCTTCTTCGTGTACGGGGCGGACCAGGACCTCGGGGACCTCCAGGAGCAGTACCTCCTGCGGGTGGCGACGACCCCGTGGCTGGTCCTCCTCACGGCCCCGCTGATCATCCTGGTCGTCTTCCGCCTGGCACCCCCGTCCGCCCGCCCCCACATGCGGTCGCACCTGGCGTCCTCGGGCCGTGCGGCGCTCTGGTACTTCGGGACGTTCACGGCCGGCCCCGTGCTGTTCGGGAGCATGATGGCGCTGGCCGAGAGCCAGCGGTCGGCGTTCGGCCCGCTGCTGACGATCGCCCTGCTGGTGCCGGTGTTCTGGCTGCTGTTCTACGTGATCTTCTCGTCCCTCACCCTCGTCCCCTCCGTCTTCGGCCTCTCCCGCGTCCACTCCGCCCTGCCCGCCCTGGTCACCGGCGTCCTCGTCTGGGAGCTGGCCGCCGTCAGCCTGGCCGTCTCCGGACCGCCCCCGGGCCCCCTCCTCGTCCAGCTCGGCGCCGTCATCGGCGGCCCCGCGTCGGTCACGGCGGTCGCCTGGTGGGAACTCACCCGCCTCCGCGAGCGCTACGGAGTCACCTTCCGCGCCCCCGCCCGCTGACCGGGCTGCCGGCGAGTCCCCCGCGGCGGTGCTGCGGCTGCGGGGGACCGGTTCATCCGCTTGGCCCCTCGGGGATGCCCTCCGGTCCGGGAGTGTGCAGGCTGGTGCCTCGGACCGGCTCATGGGCAGGGCGGGGAGGAACGACATGGTGAGGACGCGGACGACGGGTGCCGGAGCGGGCGCGGCCGCGCGGCTGCTCGCGCGGCTGGCCGTGCTCGCGGCGCTCGGGTCCCTGGTCGTGCTCGTCCTGGCCATCGGCGAGGGCGGTCTCGAAGTGATCATCGCCGGGTTCCTCGGGCTGGTCCTCTTCGCCGTCGGCATGTGGTGGTTCGTCGCGCACCGCGGCGCCCTGCGGCTCGTCGGGGCGCTCCTCGCGGTCGCCGCGCCCGTCGGCGTCCTCGTGCTCTTCGCCCGCGACGGCCTGTGGCTGACGGCCCTGATCCTCGTCCTGTGCTGGGGCGCCGCCCTGGCCTGCGCCCGGGCGGCGCTCCGCCGGTCGCGCCCGCCGCGGACGACACCGGCGGTCCCCGCGGACCCGCCGGCCCGGCCCGTCCTCATCATGAACCCGAAGTCCGGGGGCGGGAAGGTCGAACGCTTCGGGCTCGTCGCGCGGGCGGAGGAACTCGGCGCGAAGGTCGTCCTGCTCGACCCGTCCGCCCCCGTCGACGTCGCCGCACTGGCCCGGGAGGCCGTCGCCGACGGCGCCGACCTGCTGGGCGTCGCGGGCGGCGACGGCACCCAGGCACTGGTCGCGGCCGTCGCCGCCGACCACGGCCTGCCGTTCCTGGTGATCTCGGCCGGCACGCGCAACCACTTCGCCATGGACCTCGGCCTGGACCGCACCGACCCGTCCCGCTGCCTCGACGCGCTGACCGACGGGGAGGAGCTCCGCGTCGACCTCGGCGACGTCTCCGGCCGGCCCTTCGTCAACACGGTCTCCTTCGGGGTCTACGCCGACGTCGTCCAGCGGCCCGAGTACCGCGACGACAAGGCCGGCACCGCGCTGACCCACATGCCGGACCTGCTGCTCGGCGACGGGCTGCGGCGGCTCGACGCCCGGATCGACGGCACCCCGCTCGCCTCCCAGCAGGCGCTGCTCGTCAGCAACAACCCGTACATCTCGCCCGACGAGCTCAGCGGCGCCGGCCGCCGGCCCCGGCTCGACGACGGCGAACTGGGCGTGCTCGGCATCCGCGTGGAGGACGCGGCACAGGCCGCCGACCTGGCGGTACGGGGCTCGCAGTCCACGGCACTGACCGTCCTGTCCGCACACCGCGTCGAGGTCACCGCGGACTCGACGGAGATCCCCGTGGCGGTCGACGGCGAGGCCCTGCGCATGGCCACCCCCGTCGTGTGCACGCTCCGCCCCCTCGCGCTGCGGGTCCGGGTGCCCCGCGACCGGCCGGGCGTCGCCGTCACCACCCCGCCGGTGAAATGGCCCCGGATCTTCGAGCTCGCCTTCGGCCGCACCGGGGGAGCCGCGGCGGACCGGCCCCGTACCTGACGAGCGGCACGACGCACGGGCGCCGGGGGTCCCGCACCTGACGTACAGTCCGGGCATGACCGCCCACCACCCCTCCCTCGTCTTCGTGCGCCGGGTCGACGGCCTCCGCCACCGCTTCGCACCGGACGGCGAGCGCGACGGGCGCCCCGCCTACCGCCGGACCGACGGGGCCGTGTGGTGCCTCTGGTCGCCGGCCGAGGGCTGGCACTGCGTGATCGCCGGCGGGCTCGTCACCGCGCATCCCCTCGACGGGCGCGCCGACGGCCCCGAGCCGCCGGCGACGGTCTGGCGCAGCTTCAAGGACGACCGCTCCTACCTGTACGACCTGCGGGTCCTCCCCGGCCCGGCCGTCTGACCGGCCGGAAATGCCTCGACACCGCCCACGGTGATCGGGGAGGCTTCGCGCGATGACCGGAATCGACGACACCCCGTCCGCGTGGGACGAGCGCACCCAGCTCACCACGTTCCTCGACTACGCCCGCGCCACCGCCCGCGCCAAGTGCGACGGCGTCTCCGCGGAGGACGCCCGCCGGGCCCTGCTGCCCGGCTCGCCGCTGATGACCCTGAGCGGCCTGATCAACCACCTCCGCTGGGTCGAGTACTACTGGTTCCAGGTGGTCTTCCTCGGCGAGGAGGACCAGGGGCCCTGGACCGACGAGGACCCCGACCGCGAGATGCGCGTCGCGGTCGACTTCCCGCTCCCGCGCCTGCTCGACGAGTACGCCGCGCAGAGCGCCCGTCACCGCGAGCTCGTCGCCGGGCACGGCCTGGACGCGCGGGCCGAGCGTCCGGTCCGCGGCGGCCTCCACGTCGACCTGCGCTGGATCCTCCTCCACCTCACCGAGGAGACGGCCCGCCACAACGGCCACCTGGACATCCTGCGCGAGATGCTCGACGGCACCACCGGCTAGCCGCCCCCTACAGGGCGACGAGCCCGGCCGCGGTCTCCCTGAAGCCGCAGGCGTCGAGGTAGAAGGGGCGCAGGTGCTCCTCGAAGTCGACGTGCAGCCAGGCGCAGCCGGCGGCGCGGGCGTGACCGGCCGCGGTCGTGACGAGCGCGGTGCCTACGCCCGCCGTCCGGTGGTCCGGGGCGACCATCGTGTCCAGGACGAAGGCGTGCGACCCGCCGTCCCAGGCCACGTTGACGAAGCCGACGAGCGCGTCGCCCGCCCGCGCGCAGACCCAGCCGAGACTGTGCCGCTCCAGCCGGGCGCGCCACTCGCCCCGTCCGACGGGGTGGCCGAACGCTTCGGCGTGCAGGGCGTCGAGCGAGGCGTCGTCGCATCCGCCCCGCCATTCGTACGTGATCGTCACGCCCGGCATCGTAGGCGGCCGGGGCGGTCCGCCCCATCGGATTTCGGGCCCGGCCAGATCCACCGCCCGGCGGACCGGTTCCGTGCCCCCGGCGGCCCGCGGCCCCGACGAGCGGCACCGGCCCGCCGCTTCAGGCAGGCGGACGGCCGTCCCCCTCAACCACCGCCCGGTGCAGGAGTGTTGACTTCCTACTGGCCGGTACCGATGATCGCGGCCATGGCCTCTTCCACGGACCCGCTCCCGAAGTTCCCGCCCGGATTCCTGTGGGGGGTGTCGACCGCCGCCCACCAGATCGAGGGCGCCGTCCAGGACCGCGCGCCGTCCGTGTGGGACGCGTTCAGCGCCGAGCCGGGGCGGATCAGGGACGGGTCCACGGCGGACGTGGCCTGCGACCACGTGGCCCGCTACCGGGAGGACGTGGCGCTCGTCCGGGACCTCGGGGCGGACGCGTACCGCTTCTCGATCTCCTGGCCGCGCGTGCTCGCCCCCGGCGGGCTCGACTTCTACGACCGGCTGGTCGACGAACTGTGCGCGCAGGGCGTACGGCCGGTGCCGACGCTCTTCCACTGGGACCTGCCCCTGGAGATCGAGGAGGCGGGCGGCTGGCTGGAGCGGGACACCGCGTCCCGCTTCGCCGCGCACACGGCGACCGTCGCGGAGCGGCTGGGCGACCGCGTGACGAAGTGGATCACCCTCAACGAGCCCGCCGAGCACACCCTCCTGGGCCATGCGCTCGGCGAGCACGCCCCCGGCCGGAAGCTGCTCTTCGACGCCCTGCCCGTGGCCCACCACCAGCTCCTCGCGCACGGCCTCGCCGCGGGCGCCCTGCGCGCGGCCGGCGCCACGGACATCGGCATCGCCAACTCCCACGGCCCGACCTGGCCCGCCTCCGCCGAGCCGGCCGACACCGAGGCCGCCGACCTGTACGACATCATCCTCAACCGGCTGTTCTCCGACCCGCTGCTGCTGGGCCGCTACCCGGACGGCTTCGGCGACCTCATGCCGGGCGGCGACGTCGAGGCCGACCTGAAGGTCATCTCCGAGGGGACCCTCGACTGGTACGGGATCAACTACTACCAGCCGACGAAGGCGGGCGCGCCGCGCGCCGAGGACGTCGAGTTCTCCGGCGTCACCCTCCCGGCCGAACTCCCCTTCTCCCTGCGGCAGATCGAGGGATACCCGCTGACGGACTTCGGCTGGCCGGTGGTCCCCGAGGCGCTCACCGAACTCCTCACCTCGCTCCGCGACCGGTACGGCGACCGGCTGCCGCCCGTCGTGATCACCGAGAACGGCTGCGCGTACGAAGGGCTCGACGACCAGGAGCGGATCGCCTACCTGGACGGTCATCTGCGGGCGCTGCACCGGGCGTGGGAGGCGGGCGTCGACGTCCGCGGCTACTTCGTGTGGTCGCTCATGGACAACTTCGAGTGGGCCGAGGGCTATACGAAGCGGTTCGGGCTCGTCCACGTCGACTACGCGACGCAGGTGCGCACCCCGAAGGCGTCGTACGGCTGGCTGCGGGACGCGCTGCGGGCCCAGCGGGCATGACGGCCCTCGCCCTGGAGGAGCCGGCGGAACGGGTCGGGCGCGGCTGGACGGCCGCGTTGTCGCTGGCCAACGGCGCGATCTGGGTGGGCTGGTACGGGCCGCTGCAGATCCTGCTCGCGCAGCAGGCCGAGCGGTTCGCGCCCGGCGCCGGGCTGTCGAAGGAGTCGCTGCTCGCCTGGGTGACCGGCGTCGGGGCGGTGGTGTCGCTGGCCGCGAACCCGCTGTTCGGCGCTCTGTCGGACCGTACCGCGTCGCGGTTCGGGCGGCGTACGCCGTGGATCGTGGCGGGGGCGGCGGGCGGCGCGCTGTCCCTGCTGCTGCTCGGGGCCGCGGACGCGGTCTGGGTGCTGTTCGCCGGCTGGTGCCTGGTGCAGCTCACGCTGAACGCGGCCTTCGCCGCCGTCACCGCCGCCGTGCCGGACCGGGTGCCGCGCTCCCAGCGGGGTGCCGTCGGCGGCTGGCTGGGCGCCGCGCAGATCCTCGGGGTGGTGGCCGGCACGGGGCTCGCGACGGCGGCCGGCGGGATCGGCGCCGGGTACGCGGCCTGCGCCGTCTTCACGCTGATCGGCGTCGCCCCGTACGTGCTCCGCCACCCGGACCTGCGGCTGGCGGCGGCCGACCGGCCGGCCTGGTCCTGGCGGCGGTTCGCGGCCGGGTTCCGGCTGAGCCCGCGCGCCCATCCCGACCTCGCCTGGGCCTGGCTGACCCGCTTCCTGGTCAACCTGAGCAACGCGCTGGTCCTGCTCTACCTCTTCTACTACCTGCGCGACCGGCTGCACCACGCGGATCCGGAGACCGGGGTGCTGGTCCTGACGGCGGTGAACGGGGTGACCCTGCTCGCCACCGTGGTGGTCGGCGGGGTCTGGTCGGACCGGATCGGGCGGCGCAAGCCGTTCGTGCTGTGGTCCGGCGTCCTGATGGCGGCGGCGACCGGCCTGCTGGCCGGCTGGCAGACGTGGCCCGGTGCGCTCGTCGCCGCCGCCCTCCTCGGGATCGGCTTCGGCGTCTTCACCTCCGTCGACTTCGCCCTCATGACGGACGTCCTGCCGACGGCCCACGACCGCGGCAAGGACCTCGGCATCATCAACGTCGCCAACGCCCTGCCCCAGGTGGCGGCCCCGGCCCTGGCCGCCCCGCTCGTCAACCACCTGGGCGGCTACCGGTCGCTGTACCTGGTCGCGGCCGCACTGGGACTGGCGGGCGCGGTGCTGGTGCGGCGGATCAGGGGCGTGGCCTGAGGGGCGGCGGCGGCGTCGACCGGCCGCCCGGATACGGTGGCCGGATGCCCGAACCCCTGCCCGCCGACGTGGCCGACGTGCTCGCGGAACTCCTCGACCCGGCCGACCCCGTCCACGCCGTCCTGCTCCGACAGGTGCCGCACCTCCGGGTGACGGGCCGCTGCGGTTGCGGCTGCGGCACCGCCGACTTCGTGCTCGACACCGGCGAGGTCGAGCCGGCACCGACCGGCGACGGCCCGGGCACCGTCGTCGCGGCCGAGGCCCCGCTCCTCACCGAGACCGGCGAGTGCCCCGGGGAGGTCCTGGTCTTCACGCAGGGCGGCTACCTGTCGTGGCTGGAGGTCTGCTCGTGGAGCGACGACGTCGAGGTGACCCTCGCCGCCGCGCGCGACTGGCTCCGGGCCGCCCGGCGCACACCCTGACCGCTGCCCACCCGCCGACCCCCGCACGTCCGGAGCACCCATGAAGACCCTCGTCACCGCGAGCCATGTGATCGGTTACGACCCCGAGGCCGACGACCACGTCCTGATCCGCGACGGACAGGTGGTCTACGAAGGAACCCGGATCGTCCACGTGGGCCACGGCCACGACCCGGCGGAGTGCGACGAGGTCATCGACGCCGGTCAGGCGCTCGTGGGTCCGGGCTTCGTGGACCTGGACGCGCTGGCGGACATCGACCACGCGCTGCTGGACACCTGGCACGCGGACGACCGGGGCCTGCAGTGGTCCCGGGAGTACGCGGAGGGCGGCCCGAGGGCCGTGTTCGACGCCGAGGACCGCGCCTTCATCCGCGCCTACGCCCTGACGCAGCTGATCCGCAACGGCATCACGACCGCGATGCCGATCGCCGCCGAGACCCACTCGGACTGGGCGGAGACGTACGAGGACCTGGCCGCGGTCGCCGCCGGCGCGGCACGGTTCGGCCTGCGCATGTACCTGGGCCCGAGCTACCGCGCCGGCGTCCCCGTCGTGACGCCGGAGGGCGGGCACGACATGTGGTGGCAGGAGCGGAGGGGCGAGGAGGGGCTGGCGGACGCGATCCGTTTCGTACGGGACTTCGACGGCGCGCACGACGGTCTGATCCGGGGCGCGCTGCTGCCGTGCCGGATCGAGACGCTGACCCCGGACCTGATGCGCGCCACGGCGCGGGCGGCCGAGGAGCTGGACTGCCCGGTACGCCTGCACTGCCTCCAGGGCACCGGGGAGCTGAAGCGGCTGGCGGACCGTCACCGCACCACCCCGCTCGGCCTGTTGAAGGAGACGGGCCTGCTCGGCCGGCGGCTGCTCGTCCCGCACGCGATCTACATCGGCGGCCACAGCGACGTCGACGCCCCGTACGCGGGCGAGCTGGACGAACTGGCGTCGATCGCGGGGATCGTGCACTGCCCGCACACGATGGTCCGGTACGGGGCGGCCCTGGAGGACTTCGACCGCTACCGCGCGGCCGGGGTGACCATCGCCATGGGCACGGACTCGTTCCCGCCGGACATGATCCGCACCATGGACTACGGCACCAACCTCTCCAAGCTGACCACCGGCCGGCTGGAGGCGGGCAGCGCGGCCGACTACTACCGCGCCGCGACCCTCGGGGGCGCCAGGGCGCTGGGCCGCGACGACCTCGGACGGCTGGCCCCGGGCGCGCTGGCGGACCTGGTCGTCGTCCGGCTGGACGGCCCGCGCACCGGCCCGGTGGACGACCCGGTCCGCACGCTGCTGATGAACACCTCCGGCGCGGACGTCGACACCGTCGTCGTCAACGGCCGCACCGTCCTGCGCGCGGGGGCCGTCCCCGGCCTCGACGAGACCGCCTGGCGCACCCGGGCCCAGGAGGTCTTCGACCGCATGAAGGCGGCCTACGCCACCCGCGACTACCGTCACCGCACCACCGGGGAGCTCTTCCCCGGCTCGTTCCCCGAGGGCGCGCGCCGGATGTGAAGGTGGCCGTCGAGCGGGAAGGCGGGAGGGAAGGACGGCAGGACGCGCTCGAAGGCGTACCCGCACTTGTCCGCCACCCGGCAGGAGGCGGCGTTGTCCACCTGGTGGAGCAGTTCGAGGCGGGCCAGGCCGGCGGGCCGGAAGGTGTCGAAGGCCCAGGCGGTGACCGCGTCCAGGGCGCGGGGGGCCACGCCGCGACCGCGGGCGCGCGCCGCCGTCCAGTAGCCGACCTCGGCCGAGGGCCTGCCGGGGTCGACCTCCTTGAGGACCACGCCGCCCACCAGCCGTGCGGCGGCGTTGTCGAGGGGTGCCTCCAGGACGGCGAAGCCGAACCG
The DNA here is from genome assembly GCF_042741435.1 of Streptomyces sp. NPDC058955. Classification (NCBI taxonomy): domain Bacteria; kingdom Bacillati; phylum Actinomycetota; class Actinomycetes; order Kitasatosporales; family Streptomycetaceae; genus Streptomyces; species Streptomyces sp. NPDC058955. The sequence continues at coordinate 26,558 of NZ_JBHYKM010000090.1, forward strand.
GACGCCCGCCGCCCAGTCCCGTTCCCGGTCCCGCAGCCAGCGGGGCCGCTCGTCCTCCGCCGGCAGGCTCGCCCAGCGGCGCAGGGCGGGATCGTCGGCGACCTCGGCGAGCGCGCTGACGTCCTGCGCGGACCAGGGGCGGAGAACGAGCCCTGGAGCGTGCGGAGTCGGGGCGGCGTGGAGGGTGACGGAAGTGATCATCGGGTGATCGTAGGCGGGCGCCCCGGTCGCCGCCCACCGCGCCGCGCCGCCCACCGCGCCGGTCACAGCAGCGGGGCGACCACCGCCCGGGCGAGCGCCTCGGCCCGGGAGCGCGGGGCGGGCTCGGCGCCGGGGCCGTGGGCGTAGTAGCGCAGGAACGCCTCCTGGAAGCACGCCCCGAGGAGCAGGGCCGCGGACGCGCGCGGGTCCGCGTGGGCCGCGACCCGCCCGAGGTCCTGCTCGGCCTGCAGATACGCGGTGAAGCCGTCGAGCGGCCGCTCGGGGCCCCCGCCGTGCCGGCTCATCGCGGTCCGGTGCGCGGCCATCCGCTCCGGGTCCGCGAGGAGCGCGCCCAGCATCGGGATCGACTGCCGGTAGAAGTCCAGGGCGGCGTGGGCGAGTTCGGCGAGGTTGCTCTCGACGTCGCCCTCGCCCGGGCGGACCGTGGCGCGGGACGGGCCGGGCACCCGTTCCTCCAGGACGGCGAGGAGCAGCCGCTCCTTGTCGCCGAAGTACTTGTACAGCGTGGGCTCCGACACGCCCGTCGCCCGCGCGATCACCTTCGTCGTGGCGTGCACGACGCCCCGGGTCCGCAGGATGTCCGCGGCCGCGTCGAGGATCCGCTCCCGTGTGCTGCTCATCGCCGCCCTCTCGCTCCGACCGGGTCCGACCGTCCCCCTTGACTGGTTAGTGAACACTAGCGCAGCCTTGGGGTTAGTGTTTACTAACCCCAAGGGGGAGGAGACTCGTCATGCGCATCACCGTTCTCGGCGCCACCGGCGGCACGGGCAGGCAGGTCGTGGAGCGGGCCCTGGAGGCCGGACACCACGTCACCGCGGTCGTCCGCGACCCGGCCCGCCTGCGCCTCCGGCTGGGCGCGGACGCCCCGCGGCTCGACGTCCTCACCGCCGACGTCATGGATCCCGAGGCCCTGACGGCGGCCGTGGCCGGGCGGGACGCCGTCGTGTCCGCCCTGGGCTCCGCCCCCAGGACCCGGGCGACGGTGTGCGGCGACGGCGCCCGCTCGGCCATCGCCGCGATGCGGACCACCGGCACCCGCCGCCTGGTCGTCGTCACCGCGAGCGGCCACGTCGTCGACGACGGCGACGGGCCCTTCACCCGCGCCCTGGTCAAGCCCGTGCTGCGCCGCGTCCTGGCGGGCAACTTCGCGGACTTCGTCCGCACCGACCGCATCGTCCGGGACAGCGGACTCGACTGGACGATCATGCGGCCGCCGCGCCTCACCGACGGCGCGCCCCGCCCGTACCGCACCGCGACCGACCGCAACGTGCGCGGCGGCATCACCCTCGCCCGGGCCGACCTGGCCCGCGCCATCCTCGCCGCGCTGGCCGACCCCGCCTCGGTCCGCCACACCATCGGCCTGGGCTACTGACGCTCCCGGCCGGGGAGGGAGCCCTCCGGCGCCCCGGGCAGCAGGACCGTGACGAGGAGACCGCCGGCCGGGCGCGGGGCGAGCGTCAGCGTGCCGTCGTGGGCGCGCACGACGCTCTGCACGAGGGCGAGCCCCAGGCCCACGCCCGCGTGCTCGTCGGCGCGGACGCGTTCCGTGCCGCGCCGGAAGGGTTCGGTGAGGGTCGGCACCAGGTCCGGCGGGAGGGGACGGCCGGTGTTCTCGACCCGCACCACGCTCCCGTCGGGCCGCGCCTCGGTGTGGACGGTGACGGTCCCGCCGGCGGGGAGGTTGTGGACCACGGCGTTCTGGACCAGGTTCGTCACCATCCGCAGCAGCAGCTCCGGCGAGCCGCTCGTCCAGGCCGCCCCGCCGGTCACGTCGAGCGCGATCCCGCGCTGCTCCGCGAGGGGGAGCAGCGTCTCGGCGGCCTCCTCGGCGACCAGCGAGAGGTCGACGCGCTCGCGGGAGACCAGGCCGCGGTCGCTGCGGCTGAGCAGCAGCAGGGCCTCGGTCAGGTCGATCGCGCGCGTGTTGACGGCGCTCAGGCGGGCGACGAGTTCGCCGGGGTCCCGCGTGGGGTCCTCGCGGGCGACGTCGAGCAGCGCCCGGGAGACGGCCAGCGGCGTGCGCAGCTCGTGGGAGGCGTTCGCGGCGAACCGCTGCTGCTCGGCGACCTGCGCCTCCAGCCGGTCGAGCATGCTGTCGAAGGTGTCGGCGAGTTCGCGGAACTCGTCCTCGCGGCCCTCCAGGCGGATCCGGTGGGAGAACCCGCCGCTCCCGGCCGTGCGCGCCGCCGCCGTGATCCGGGTGAGCGGTGCCAGCATCCGGCCGGCGAGCAGCCAGCCCCCGACGAGACCGAACACGAGCAGGAAGCCCATCGCCACGGCCGCGGCGGGGAAGAAGGTGCGCACGAGCAGGTAGCGGTTGGGCGAGACCCCGAGCAGTCCCTGGTCGTTGTCGGGGACGTACCGCAGCAGGTACCCCCACACCACGGCGAGCAGCAGGGCGCCCGCGACGGTCAGGAACCCGGCGTAGCTGAGGGTGAGTTTCAGCCGGACGCTCAGCCCGCGGCGCCTACCCACGGGGACGGCCGGGGCGCGGGGCGCCGGAGTCGGGCCCGGACGCGGAGCCGGTCCCGGGCCCGGTGTCGATGCGGTAGCCGACGCCCGGGACCGTGGCGATGATCCACGGTTCGCCGAGCCGCTTGCGCAGCGCCGAGACGGTGATGCGCACGGCGTTGGTGAACGGGTCGGCGTTCTCGTCCCAGGCCCGGGCCAGCAGGTCCTCGGTGCTCACGACCCCGCCCTCGGCGGCGACGAGGACGTCGAGCACCGCGAACTGCTTCCGGGTGAGCGCGACGTACCGCCCGTCGCGGAACACCTCCCGGCGGAAGGGGTCGACGCGCAGGCCCGCGAGTTCGCGGACCGGAGGCCGCGCGTACGCCCGCCTGCGGTCGAGCGCCCGCAGCCGCACGACGAGCTCCCGCAGCTCGAACGGCTTGGTGAGGTAGTCGTCGGCGCCGAGCGCGAAACCGGACTCCTTGTCGTCGATCCGGTCGGCGGCGGTGAGCATCAGGATCGGGATGCCGCTGCCGGAGGCGACGATCCGGCGGGCGACCTCGTCGCCGGACGGGCCGGGGATGTCCCGGTCGAGCACCGCCAGGTCGTAGGAGTGGACGGCGAGCAGTTCCAGGGCGGTGTCGCCGTCGCCGGCGATGTCGGCGGCGATCGCCTCCAGCCGGAGCCCGTCACGGACGGCCTCGGCCAGGTACGGCTCGTCCTCCACGATCAGTACGCGCATGTGCGAAGCCTAGGCAGAAGGGCCGGTGAGCGGTGTGCGCGCGGTGCGCCACCAGGGGCGCGAGGCGAGCCCGGCCAGGACGGCGCCGACGGCGTTGACCAGGACGTCGTCCACGGACGACACCCGGTCCAGGCGCAGCACGTACTGCGCGGTCTCGACCAGGAGCGAGCAGCCCGCCCCCAGCGCGAGCAGCCGGGGCACGCTCGCGAGCGCCGCGAACCGGATCGGCGCGAAGAAGCCCAGCGAGGCGAAGACCAGCAGGTTGCCGCCGATGCCGAGCGGTCCCATCGTGACCAGGTCCCGCAGCGGTACGAGGCTCACCCGCGGCGGCTGGTCCTCGCCGCCCGGCATCAGCGTCATCCACAGGAACGGCAGCGTCCCGTGCACCATGCCCACCTCGGCCAGCGACCACCGCCACGCCGCGGCGCCCGCGGAGCGCCGCCGCAGCCGCGCCAGGCCCCACGCCACCAGCAGCGCCACCGGCAGCGTGACCACCGTCATGAGGACGACTCCGTTGAACGTGCCGAAGCACCGCTCCCACAGCCCGGCCCGGCACATCGGGGCGGACATCATCAGCGGCCCCCGCATGACGAACAGGACGCTCGCCAGAGCGAGGACGGCCAGGCCGGCGGGCAGGAGCCCGCGCGCGCGGCGCGGCGGTGGCGGCAGGGCGGTGTCGTCGATCATGCGGCCATTGCACACGCCGGCCGGTTGCGACGGCGTATGCGCTTTTCGATACGCGGACGATATGCGCCCCTCCGGGCGGCCCCGTGTCAGCGCAGCCGGCGGGCCCGCAGGACGACGTCGTGGGCGTGGTGCGCCCCGGCGCCGCCCTCGGGGATCACACGGGGCCGCTCCTCGTCCACCTCGACCCGCCAGTCGTCGTCGAGCAGCGCGGCGACCATCGACGGCCAGACGTAGTCGGCCGGGTCGAAGCCGCTCTCGTGGGCGTCGTGGCGCTCCGCCATGCCCGCGTGGTGGACGAGCAGCAGCACGCCGCCGGGTGCGACGGCCGCGAGCAGCGCGCGCTCGGCCGCGGCGTCGGGGGTGCGCAGCAGCGCCGGGTACTGCGCCGAGACCAGGTCGAAGGAGCCCGGCGGGAGCGCCGCCTCGGCCAGCCCCGCGTGGACCCAGCGCACGGCCACCCCGGCGTCCCGCCCGTGCGCGGCCGCCCGGGCCAGCGCCACGCCCGAGACCTCCAGGGCGGTCACGTCCCACCCGCCCCGGGCGAGCCAGATGGCGTCCGCCCCCTCGCCGCAGCCCACGTCGAGGACCCGGCCGGGGGCGAGGTCGCCCGCCTCGGCCACGAGCGCCCCGTTGGGCCGCCCGCTCCAGAGCCGCTGCCGCTCGGAGTAGCGGCTGTCCCACTCGTCGCGCACGGCGGGGTCGCCGACGTAGCCGTCGGCGGAGAAGGGGTTGTCGGTGGGGAGCACGTCTGCGGTGATGTCGTCGGCCATGTGCCCACGGTGGCCCAGCCCTTCCCGGCCGGGCCAGCCCTGTTGCCGAAACGGCAAAAGCGCCGCCGTCACGCGGTCGAGGACGCCCCCGGCCCGGTGGGCTCGGCCCCGTCCGGCGGCTCCAGGCGGCCGAGCCAGCCGGTGAGGAGCGCCTCCAGGGACTCCGCCTCGGCGGGCGTCAGCAGGTCGAGCAGCCGGCGTTCGTTGCGCATGTGGTCGGTGAAGGCGCGGTCGATCAGGTCGCGCCCCGGCGGGGTGAGGGCGACGATACGGCCGCGCTGGTCGTCGTCCGAGCGGCGGCGGGTGACCAGCCCCGCCCGCTCCAGGCGGTCGATGCGCTTGGTCATCGCGCCCGTGGTGACCATGGTGTGCGCGGCGAGTTCGCCCGGGGCCCGCTCGAAGGGCGCGCTGGCCCGGCGCAGGGCGCACAGGACGTCGAACTCGCCCTCGCCGAGCCCGTACCGGTCGTAGACGAGGCGCAGTTCCCCGGTGAGGCGGTCGGCGAGCCGGTGCAGACGGCCGATGACGCCCTGGGGGGAGACGTCGAGGTCCGGGCGCTCGCGGCGCCAGTCGGCCTGGATGCGGGCCACGCGGTCCGGCGGGGGCTGTTCGTCCATGGCCGCATCTTAGCTTCCATGGAAGTTATATATTGGCTTCCATGGAAGCCAATCGTTGGGTCGTGCTGACCGCCGTCGCGCCGGTGGCCTGGGGAGCGAACTACTACGTCACCCACGAGTTCCTGCCCGCGGACCACCCGCTCTACGGAGCCGCCCTGCGGGCCCTCCCGGCCGGCGCCGTCCTGCTGGCCCTGGCGCGGAAGCGCCCCCACGGCGCCTGGTGGTGGCGCTCCGCGGTGCTCGGACTGCTCAACGTGAGCCTGTTCTTCGTCCTCGTGTACGCCGCCTCCCAGCTCCTCCCGACGAGCGTCGCCGCCACGGTCATGGCCGTGTCGCCACTGGCGATGATGCTCATCGCCTGGGCCCTCGTCGCCGAACGCCCCGGCGTCCCGCACCTGGCCGGCGCCGTCGTCGGCCTCGCGGGCGTCGCCCTCATGCTGCTCACCGGGGCGAGCGGCGTGAGCGGACCCGGAGTCCTCGCCTCCGTCGCCGCCATGCTCGTGTCGGCGTTCGGCCACATCCTCGCCAAGCGGTGGAGCGCCGACGTCGACGTGCTCGCCTCGACCGCCTGGCAGCTCACCGCCGGCGGCCTCCTCCTGCTCCCGGTCGCCGCGGCCGTCGAGGGCGCACCGCCCGCGCTGTCCCCCTCCGCGCTCCTCGCCTTCGCGTACGTCTCCCTCGTCGCCACCGCCCTGGCCTTCACCGTCTGGTTCGCCGGCCTCCGCCACCTGCCCGCCGCGACCGTGGGCCTCCTCGGCCTGCTCAACCCGATGACCGGCGTCCTCCTCGGCGTCCTGGTCGCCGGCGAGGCGCTGACGCTCCGGCAGCTCGGCGGCCTGGCCCTCGTCCTCTGCGGCGTCCTCCTCGGCAGACCGCCCCGCGCGAACCGCCCGCGCGACACGCCCCGCATCCCCGGGCAGCCGAGCGACACCGCGACGCCCACCCGATCGCCCTAGCATGGCGGCGTGTTCGAATACCACGGGTGGATCACGATCCGCGAGACGCCGGACGGCGACGAGGACGACGCCCGGCTGCGGCGGATCGTCGACGACCTGCGGCTCCGCGTCGCAGAGACGGCGAGCCCCTACCTGCTCGACCTCAGGTGGATGAACGGCGAGGCCTTCCTCCACCTGGGCGGCCACGCCAACCACCGCTCCACCGACGTCACGGACCTCTTCGCCCACGTCGCCGCCGTGGCCCCCGGCTCCTACGGCCTCCTCCACATCCGCGACGACGAGGACCCGGGCCACGGGAACGAGGTCCGCGTCCTCCGGCTCGCCCGGGGCGAGTTGACCCACCACACGGAGCCCCTGCTGTCGCCCTGCGTACCGAAGCTGGAACAGTAGCCGGGGGGATCCGTGCGGCCGGGTCCGCGCGCCCATGCCCCGGCGGTTCCGCCACCGGCGGAACACCCGCCGGACCGGTCGCGACGATCACTACAGTCCGGTCCCATGCCGACGAACACGACGACGACCACGACGACGACCACGACGACGATGACAACGACGGCGACGACGGTGACGACGCGCACGGTCGAGTACGCGGCCGACGGATTGACGATGGTCGGGCACCTCGCGCTGCCGGCCGGTGTCGACCGACGGCCCGCGGTGCTGATCGGACCGGAGGGCATGGGGCTCAGCGACGTCGAGCGCCGCCGGGCCGACGCGCTCGCCGAGCTGGGATACGTGGCGCTGGCCTTCGACCTCCACGGCGGGCGCTACCTGGGCGACCCCGAGGAGATGCTGGCCCGGTGCCTGCCCCTGCTCGCCGACCCCGAGCGGATGCGGGACATCGGCCACGCGGCGCTCGACGTGCTGCGTGCCGAACCCCGGACCGACCCCGACCGGATCGCCGCCGTCGGCTACGGCACCGGGGGTGCCGTCGGGCTGGAACTCGGGCGCGACGGCGTCGGCCTGCGCGCGATCGGGACGATCAACGCGGTGACCACGGGCCGGCCGGGCGAGGCGTCGCGCATCCGCTGCCCGGTGTGGGCCGGGGTCGGGTCGGAAGACCCGATCATGCCGCCCGCGCAACGGGACGCGTTCGTCGCCGAGATGCGGGACGCGGGCGTCGACTGGCGCCTCACGGTCTACGGCGGCGCCCTGCACGCCTTCCACCACCCGCCGGTCGACCACCCCACGGTCCCCGGCGTCGGCCACCACCCGCGGCACGCGGATCGCGCCTGGCGCGACGTCGTCGACCTGCTCGCCGAGTGCCTGCCCGTGACGGAGGATCAGGGGCCCGACCCGGCGTGAGCGCGCAGACCGGTCACCGGCCCCGATCGGGATCGGGGCCACCCGCGGTCCCCTCGCCCCCCGGCGTCCTCAGCCAGGTGATCCGGGTGACGGTCACCGCCTCCGGGTCGCCGGTGAACCACTCGACCAGCACCGGATGGCCGGGGACGTCGAGGTCGTACACGTCGCCCCACTGGTCCGTGGGGCTCGCCCCCGGCGGCACGGTGCCCCGCTCGTGCGCCTCCGCGACGGCGGTCAGGACCCGGAGCTCGTCCAGGAACGCGTCCCTGCGGCCCGGCGCCAGCGCGGCCGCGATCGCGTCGGCGGTACGCGGGACACCGGGCTCGGCGGGGCGGGGCACACTCATCGCGCGCTCTCCTTCCGTGCGGGCGACGCCTCCTGACGAGGCGTCCGCTCCCACGGTAGACCAGCGGCCGCCGCCGTCAGGCGTTCACCGGGAGGGCCGCCCCGGCCGCGTTCTCGCCGAGCGGGTGGTCCGGGGTCCAGCCGGCGAGGTCGGCGGTCTGCGGGAAGTCCGGCCATTCGAGGGTCGGGGCCGTCGCGGCGGTCGGCCCCCCCTCGGCCCCCACCGCCGAGCCCACCCCCCCCACCCCCCCCCCCCCGCGCGCGACCGCCGCC